>JAICIH010000123.1 GCA_025924475.1 Bryobacteraceae bacterium | reverse complement strand
GTGGGTGTCCTCCCGCCACGTTTCACCTGGACGGGAGCCGATGTCTATCTGCCGCTCGAAATCCCGTACGATCCGCACAGCATCCTCGGCGTTTCGGCGATTCTTAAGCCGGATGTGAGTGTCGAGACGGCCCGCGCGCAATTTCAGGCGTTGTTCGAACAGTTCGCAAAAGAAAACCCGGCGCGCTTCCCGAAGGGCTTTCATGTCTATATCGAACGGCTAACAGACCGTTATGACAAAAACCTCCGGCACACACTCTATGTATTGTTCGGAGCCGTCTTGCTGTTGCTCGCTATCGGCTGCGCGAATGTATCGATTCTGCTGCTGGCGCGTGGTGCTTCGCGCCGCGCGGAGCTATCTCTGCGCGCGGCGCTAGGCGCCAGCCGATTTCGCATTGTCCGGCAGTTGTTGACCGAATCGCTCGTCATCGCGTTGAGCGGAGCGTTCATGGGAGTGCTGTTGGCGTTATACGCAGTGCCGCTGATTGTGAAGTGGCTGCCGCGGTACTCTTATCCCGCTGAGGCTGCCATCGCAGTAAACGTTCCTGTGCTCGTCTTCTGCGCACTCCTTGCATTCATCACCTCGCTGGTGTTCGGACTTTCGCCCGCGCTTCAGCTCAGTCGATCCGGGATCAACCTTCGCGGCTCGCGACGCCGGCGAACCCATTCGACCCTGATTGCCGGCCAAATCGCACTCACGCTTCTGCTGCTGACGGTGGCGGGCGGAGCCGCACAAACCTTCTTCCGGCTCATTCATACGAACCTCGGCTATGATCCGCAGCACACCATGAGCGTTGGCATTCCCGTTCACCCCGGCAGTCATCACACCTGGCAAGCACGCGCCGCCTATTTCGACCGTCTCCGCGCCAGTGTGGCGGCTCTGCCGGAAGTTGCCTCGGTAGCGAATTCTTTCGACGCTACGCCGCCATTCAATGGCGTCAACCAGAGATTTGAAATCCTGAACCGGATCACAGGGCCAGGAGACGAGTCCCGCGTGAATCTTGTTGGTCCCCAATATTTTTCTGTGCTTCACATTCCGGTGCGGCAAGGGCGAATCTGGAATCGCGTGGAAACCCTGCGCGGCGCGCATCTGGCCGCGATCAACGAAACCATGGCCCGCCGGTATTGGCCCGCGGGCGATGCCATCGGACATGCCATTCGAATGCCGGATCTCAAGGAAGAGCTGCCGATGCGTCTCGCCGCTCCGGCGAGCGATCAATGGTTTCAAATCGCTGCGATTGTGGCGGATGTCCGCAATGACGGGCTACTAACGCCTGTAAAACCTGCGATCTATCTGCCTTACACAATTTGGATGGGCTTGGAGATGGATCTGCTCGTGCGGACGCATGGCGCGCCGCTGTCCGTACTGCATGCTGTGCGGGCCCGCGTACAAGCGGTCGATCCCGACCAGGAAGTGGATCAGTATGTGCCGAGTCTCGAAGAATTGATTGGAATGCAGACCGAATGGCAGCGCGGCCGCCTGATGGCAATGCTGTTCGGCGTATTCGCCCTACTGGCGCTGGCTCTTGCCACGGCCGGCCTATATAGTGTGGTTTCCTTTAGCGTTGTCCGGAGAACCAATGAATTCGGCATCCGCATGGCGCTCGGCGCACAGCGCAGCCACGTGTTGCGGACGGTGCTTTTGTCGGCATCGAGCGCCGTGGGTAGCGGCGTGCTCGTGGGCTTTCTACTTTCAGCCGGGCTCAATTCACTGCTCGTCCGCTGGACCGATATCGGCTCGCGCCATCCACTGCTGCTTGTTGCGGCAGCGCTGCTTCTGGTCCTCGCATCTTTACTCGCCGCTCTCCTGCCGGCGCGCCGCGCCTCCGCTATCGATCCGATGGAAGCTTTGCGATACCAATAACGGCTGCGTCGATCTCCCCGCGATGCAGCCGGATTTTCAACTGCGCGTCGACCGAAGTCTCGCTCGACGAACGTAAAATGCGCCCTTGCGCGTCCTGGACGATTGCGTAACCGCGCGCTAACACTTCCAACGGGCTGAGTTGCCGCAATCGCAGATCGAGCGATTCATGCCGCCGCCGCGCGCTCCATAACCGCGCCTCGATTTCCTTTAGGAGTCTTCCGCCGAGCAGTTCGTGTCGATGGCGCACGCGAGCCAAGCGCAGCCGCAAATCATTTGCTTCGAGCCGCCGGGCCGCCGCTGCCAGCCGCCGTGCATTTCGCTCAAGCGCCGCCCGTTGCGATTGGCGCAATCGAAAATCGGCATCATCCACACGCTGCACGCGCCCGGCGATCGCTCGATGCATGAGCGCCGCCGCGCGATTGATTCCGCGCTCATACAAATCGCGACGCCCGACCAGCAGCCGGTAGCGCAGCGCTTGCAGCGCCTTGGCACGGCACGCCGCTATGCTTTCGAGCAAACTCTCTTTCGTCGATATAACAATCTCCGCCGCCGCCGAAGGCGTAGGCGCGCGCAAATCGGCGACGAAGTCGGCAATCGTGAAGTCTGTTTCATGTCCAATTGCTGAAATCACCGGAATGGCCGATGCGGCGATCGCTCGCGCTACCGCTTCTTCATTAAAAGTCCACAAGTCTTCGAGCGAGCCGCCGCCGCGCGCCACGATCACGACATCCGCCCACCGTGTCTCGCTGAAATATTTCAGACCGGCGCAAATCTGCTCCCGCGCGCCTTCTCCCTGTACCTGCGCCGGAAACAAGCGAATGTGCAGGCCGGCGAAGCGCCGCTCGAGCACATGCAGGATATCCCGCACCACCGCCCCGGCAGGCGACGTCACAATGCCGATGCGCCGCGGCAGCCGAGGCAGCGCACGCTTGCGTCCAGCCTCGAACAAGCCTTCGGTCTCGAGCTTCTTCTTCAATTGCTCGAAAGCCAGTTGCAGTGCGCCCGCGCCGCGCGGTTCGAGCAGTTCCACAATAAGCTGATATTCGCCGCGCGCTTCGTACACTTCGAGATTGCCGCGCGCCAGAACCGCCAGGCCGTCCTGCGGCCGGAACCGAACAAAGCGGGCATTCCCTTTAAACAGCACGCATTTGATTTGGCTGCGTGCATCCTTCAACGAAAAATAAAAATGTCCGCTCGCCGCCGGCCGGCACCCGGAGATCTCACCTGCCACCCAAATGCTGCGGAACTCCGTCTCGAACAGCCGCTCGACAGCGGCATTCAATTCGCTTACCTCGAAAATGCGCCGCTCTCCCGCCAGAGGCAACGCTAATTGTCCGCCTTTACTTTGTGCCGGCATTGCTACTTTAGATACTCCCATTTATTCCACGCCGTGAATGCGATATCCTATCGGCTTCGCGCTGGAGAAAAAACCTATGACCTCGCAAGAAGTTCTCGAATTTGCCAAGAAAAACGACGCCCGCCAAGTCGATTTGCGGTTTACTGACATACCGGGCTTGAGCCAGCATATTTCTTATCCCATCGGCATGCTCGACGCGCAGTCTTTCGAAGACGGCTTCGGCATCGATGGATCTAGCATTCGCGGCTGGGCCGCCATTAACGAGAGCGACATGCTCATCATTCCCGATCCGGCCACGGCCTTCATGGACCCGTTCGCCGAAACGCGCACTCTGGTGATGCTCGGCGACATCGTCGATCCCATCACGCGCCAGCACTATGACCGCGACCCGCGCTGGATTGCCAAAAAGGCCGAGCTCCATCTGAAGAACTCCGGCGTTGCCGATACCGCTTTCTTTGGCGCCGAAGCCGAATTCTTCATCTTCGATAACATCCGCTTCGATCAAAACGCGCATAGCGGCTATTACTTCATCGACGCCGAGGAAGGGCGCTGGAACTCCGGCCGCAAGGAGAATAACTTAGGGTATCGCCCGCGTTATAAAGAAGGGTATTTCCCAGTTCCCCCCACCGATCACTATCAGGACCTACGGAGCGAGATGGTCGCCACTATGATCGAGTGTGGCCTCACCATCGAGTGCCACCACCATGAAGTGGCCAGTGGCGGCCAGTGCGAGATCGATCAGAGGTTTGACACGCTCATTAAATCCGCCGATAACATGGCGCTGTACAAATACATTGTGCGCAATGTGGCTTATCAATACGGCAAGAGTGTCACCTTCATGCCGAAGCCTCTGTTCGGCGATAACGGCAGCGGCATGCACACCCACCAGAGCCTATGGAATCAGGGTAAGCCCTTGTTTGCCGGCGATAATTACGCCGGATTGAGCCAGCTGGCGCTTTGGTATATCGGCGGGCTGCTGCGGCATGCGCGCGCGCTGTCGGCCATCATCGCGCCCACTACCAACAGTTACAAGCGGCTGGTCCCCGGCTATGAGGCTCCGGTGAATCTGGCTTACTCGCGCCGCAACCGTTCAGCCGCTGTCCGCATTCCGATGTATTCGAACAGCCCGAAAGCCAAGCGCGTCGAATTCCGGCCGCCCGATCCGGCGGCCAACCCCTATCTGGCGTTTTCCGCCATGATGATGGCCGGCCTGGATGGGGTGGTGAATAAGATCGATCCGGGCGAGCCGCTCGATAAAGATATTTACGATCTGTCGCCGGAAGAGATGAAAAAAGTACCATCCATGCCCGCCTCGCTCGACGAAGCACTATCTTGCCTTGAAGAAGACCATATCTTTTTAACCAAAGGCGATGTATTCTCAGAAGAACTGATCGAAACGTTTGTCTCATACAAACGAAGAGCCGAAGCGGAGGCAGTCCGGCTAAGACCGCATCCGTATGAATTTGCTCTGTACTACGACATCTAAGCGTTCCGATCGCCGACGCAGCGGCAACAGGCCGTTTACAGCGTCTACGGAGTCGGCCGATAGCTTCCTAAAATTCGGAAAAGTGGAGTGGTTTCCGCCAAATCCTGGAGAGCCCTTTGTACTGGTTTGTCATCGGTAGATCCGGCGAAATCAACGTAAAACAAATATTCCCAGGGCTTGCCTGGCAGGGGCCGGGATTCGATCTTAGTCAGGTTCAAGTCCCGCAGTGCAAAACACGCCATCGCTTTGAACAGCGCGCCCGGTTGATTGGAGGCGCCAAAAGCCACTGACGTTTTCCAAGCTCCGGTTGCGCTTTGCGGCGGTTTTTTTTGTTTCGTCAACAGAAAAAATCGCGTGTAATTTTTTCGATTATCCTCCAGATTTTTGCGTAGAATTTGGCCGCCATAAATTGCCGCGGCGGCTTCCGAGGCGACCGCTGCGGCTCCGGCAGGGTGTTCCTCAGCCAGCATTTTCACGCTTCCCGCCGTGTCGTAGAAGGGTGTCGGTTCGATGCGTGGGTGCTCCGCAAAAAATCGCCGGCACTGATTGAGCGCCACCGGGTGCGAAAATGCGCGCCGGATTTCGCTCGCTCGCGTCCCCGGCATTGCGATCAAATAATGGGAGATCCGAACGCTCGTTTCGCCTCGGATCGGAAACCCGAACTCCATCAGGTTGTCGTAATTTTCGAGCACGCTGCCGTGCAGAGTGTTCTCGATCGGAATTACGGCGTGCGTGGCCCGGTCTTCGCGCAACGCCTCGAACACGCCTTTAAAGGATGCGCACGGTATCGGCTCCACCGTTTCGCCCAATAGTTTCAAGGCCGCCGAATGGCTGAACGCGCCGGGTTCGCCCTGAAATGCCGCCGAATATCGCCGTTTCGCTTTCATTCCGCTCCTGGCCGATTTCCTATCATGCGCATCTCCGCCCATTTTGGCAAGCGGTCGAGAGCGTCTCATTCGTCTCGCTCAAGCGTGCCGCCTGTAGGAAAAAACCGTTCAAACCTGCTATAGTATCCAAAACTGTTCTGAAATCGGAACAAGCTCGAAAATTCACCCGCCGAGGTGCTACGGGATGTACGATGCAGGCTGGCATTTACGCAAAAGGCGCGAGCGGTTGCGACTCAAATACCGCGACGTCGAAGAAGCGAGCCAACATATCGCCGTCGAGCGCGGCAGTCCGGAATTCGTCATTGGCCTAAGCCGCCTCGCCGACATCGAGAACAAAGGCACCGTGCCTTCCATCTATCGCCTGTACTCTCTTTGCGCCATTTACGGATTAGATTTGGCAACCGTTTTGCTATGGTACGGCGTCAGCTTGGGAGAAATGGCCAATGACGCGGCCAAACTTCCGATCCAGCAAACACGCCCCGCCGATTTCAAACCGGCCGCTCGAAACGATATCGAAGTGCCGCTCGATTTGGGCAGCGATATCGATTTCCGGCGTACGACCTATGTGAGCCGGCAGATGCGCCGCTGGGGCAAACTGCCTATTGTACTGCTGAACTCGCTCGATCTGCGCGCCCATCGCTATGCCTTCATCGGTTCCGAAGATTGGTCGATGCATCCGATTATCCGGCCTGGTTCTTTTGTCCAGATCGATGAAGCCAAAAGGCACGTTAAAAATGAGGAGACTGCTCATGAGTTCGAAAAGGCCGTCTATTTCATTGAGCATCGCGACGGGTTCCGCTGTGGCTGGTGTAGCGTTCACCAGGGGCTGCTCATTGTGCAGTCGCATCCGGCTTCTTCGGTCGCTCCCGAAGTCTATCGGTTTCCGGGCGAAGCGGAGATTGTGGGGCAGGTGGTAGGACTTGCTATGCGTCTCGATCAGGCGAAGCGACGCCATACACGTTCTTGAGCAGGCCGAGGATCGCTTCGAAATCCGAAATGTGACGCTGCCGCTCCGGGCCCCGAATCGAGGCCGGAACTAAATTTTTGTACGGAGTGAGCCGTAACCACGCATCTATTAATTCAGACTTATCAACTTGATCAATGCTAGCGGTGTATAATTCGACGTCAGCTTTCTTACGTTCCAACGAGTAGCTGACCCATTCTTTGAAAATGCTTTCGTGGATTCGTTTGAGTGTGCGACTGGCAACCAAATTGCTAGGAGATCCCGATGTGGACCCGTAATACTCATAGCGCCCTGTATCAGGGTTGCGAAGTCCAGCGAGATATACAAGACGGCCGTAGGACGTAGTTATCTGAGAAAGATCCCTTATCCAAAGGGCGTCCGCGCTGTCCGTCTCGGTTGCATTGGGCCTACTACGTTGCATGTAACCGCAAATTCAATCATACACACTGATTGACCCCCTACAAGGCTTTACCAGTACCTCTAGGACGAACTACGTACCGCTCGTTCTGTTGCTAGAAAACCTCCACCCTTAGCCCCTACTAGGTCCTGACTACAGGTTATCTTACCTTCCGAGGGTAACTCCGATGAATTCCCTCAGGAAAGCTGGTAAATCTACAATGAAAAAACTATTCTATCTCTCTTTTCTCGCTCTTGGCATGGTTGCCACCATGTCGGCTATGAATTCTCCGGTACCGCCATCTCAGCACACTATTAATATCACAACTGCCACCCCGCAGGATTCTGCATGGCCCGAGCCCGGCAATCCGCGCCCGCCGTACGATAAGTAGTTCTTTCGTCTGGCTTTGGACGCTTCGCCCGCTTATCTTGGGATTTAGACCCGTATTCCGGTTGCTTACGGCGCAAATCTGCAATACTATCCAAGAAAAGCCTGAGCGCAGTCGATGAATTGGAGCCGCACGGCGCAATATGTCTCCGACATACTCGCGCTGCTGTTAATTATTCGTTTGGCGGCCATACGGGTCCGCCTCCCCGGCGTCTACCGGGTATTTGTTGCCTTTCTTGTGTTTCAATTGTTCGACTCGTTGGCCGGCCTGGCGCTGTATGCGTTTTATCGTGACCTGCCCTTGGACTATCGCCTCCTTTGGATGCCACTCCAGGCAATCTCCTGGGTGCTATCTCTGTGGATGGTATACGCGCTACTTAGCGAAATTTTGACGTCTCTGCCCGGCATCTTGCGCTTCTCGCGCGTTGTGCTGAACGTCATCTTCGCTCTCGCTATCGTGTTGGCCCTGCTCACGGTGTTGCCGGAATACTCGGCCGCCGGCGGCGCCAGGTTCACCGATCCCATCGACCGTGTCCTGATTGCGGTCTTTGTCTTGAATCGGGCCGTTGCGATGGCGGCCCTGCTGGTTCTGGCCTGTATTCTCGCGTTTATTTTGTGGTTTCCCGTGGAAATGCGCAGAAATCTAGCCATTTTCAGCGTCGGCTTGGTCGCCTATTTCACCGTGAAAGTGGCCTTGCTACTGGCTCGCAGCTATCTCTCCCACGAGAGCACCCGGCTGTTGAGTACCACGATGGCCTTCGTCGTGGCTGCCTGTTTCGCCTATTGGATTGTGTTCATTACGCAGCAGGGGCAGGCGGTTCAGGTCCGTTGGGGGCATAGCTGGCGTCTCAATGAGCAGGCCCGTCTGATGAACCAGCTCGAATCAATGAACACCGCTCTCTTGCGGGCCGCCGCCCGTAGGTAGTCCCATAGGTATTAGTACTGGCTACCTACCCCGAACACCGGACGGTATGCTATCCTGCGTTGATCAAATTCTCGAATTAAGTACTTGAAATTAGTCCTAGTATTCTTGTACCGTAGTCTTTGCAGGCTTCCACATGAGTGTTGCATTGATCTTCACACCGGTGGTCTTATTCCTCCTGACAGCCATTTTTTTGGTACCAATACTGACGCGTCTCCTGCGGCGCTCGGATTTGGCGGAAGTCACCCCGGAATGGTTGGAAAATTTCACTGCCGCCTCCTATTACCCGATGGAGGGTTTGCTTGCTGAAGAAGATTTTCGCTTTCTGAGCCGTCAGCCCGGATTCGATTTATCTTTGTATCGCAAGTTGCGTGCCGACCGGCTGCGCATCTTCCGTCAGTATTTGAATCGCCTGATCGGCGACTTTAACCGGCTCCATGCGGTGGCCCGCTTTTTTGTGATCCAGGGTGCCGAGGATCAATCCGAAATTCTGAAGCAATTGATTTGGCTGCGGATACGGTTTTCCGCCTCAGTCCTGCGTGTAGAAGCCAGCTATTTGCTATGCCGCTTCGGCTGGCACATGCTGGCGGTTGACACTTTGATCGCCCGTCTCGACGAGATGAGCCGGCAGCTCAACGCGATTTCCGCCGCCCGTCTGGCCGCCTCCCACTAGCGGTATCGCCGCTCGACGAATCGCCGCAATTCCTCTTTCGCCTCTTTGAACTGCGCAAACGTCTGTTCCGCACGTTGAAACTCGCGTGTGTGGACACACCGCCGGCTGCCCCGGTGTTCGGTCGGATAGCGCAGGTGCAGCATCTCGTGAAATAAAACGAATTTCACAATCAAAAGCGGCGCTTCCGCCGTATCGAGCAAGCGGCTCAATACGATCACGTGATGCGACGGATCGTAATGGCCGAGCGTGGTACGCGAGGGACGAAGGCTCCAGCCCAGTTCGGGCCGCGCCATCAGGCCATGAAAATATTCGAAGTTCAGTTCTTCAAATAGCGTGTGCAGATCGTAAACTTGACCTCCGGCTGGAAGATACTCCTTGCGCCCGCGCTCCCGCTTGGCGGAATGCAGGGATCGGCGAATATCGGCGCGATTTAAATAGCGCCGGTAACAGGCGAGGCAGGCCTTGTCGGGCCTTTTGGCAAATAACTTCGCGATCAGAATGGAAGCCAGCGCTTCGTGGATGGGCGCGGGGGCCGTCTCGAGCACATCGCTGATGTCTACGCGGAGCTGCCCGTTCTCCAGCTGTATACGGCTGTTTGCATTAGCGTATCCGCGGAAACGGATCGCAATCGGAGGCACTGGTGTGCGTGGTTTCAGGGTTCGAAATACACGCGCATAAATCTGCTCGACAGACTCGAAAAACAGCGCCGTTTCGACCGGCATCGGGTTTTTATTTTGCGGCCTCGTGCGCGCTCTGCGCCTTCTGCTGGCGCGCGTACTCTTTGAGCACCTTTACGATATAGCGCCGCGTCTCGAGGTACGGGGGAATGCCTTTATAGCGTTCCACGGCGCCCGGCCCGGCGTTATAGGCGGCGAGGGCCAGCGTGGCGTTACCGTGATAGCGAATCAGCAGCTCACGCAGGAACTTGGCGCCGCCTTGAGCATTCTGTTCGGCGAGATTTGCATCTACCCCCAGATCCGAAGCCGTCCCGGGCATAAGCTGCATGAGCCCTACCGCGCCTTTTACGGAGACGGCGTCCTGCCGGAAATCCGATTCGGCTCGCGCTACGCTGCGGACGAATTCTGGTTCGAGGCCCTGCTCGCGCGCCGCGCGCCCCAAAAGATCTTGTATGTCTTGCGATGGTTTAGCCGCCGCAGGCTGGGATTCGGCCAGTGGGGGAAGTGGGGCGATGTGCTCCACCTGGCCGACGGGAAATTCCATCGACCCCTGGCCGCGCTGCACGATGAATGTTTGGTCGCGTACTACATGAGAATCGGCTTCCATACAGAAGCCATTCGTCAAACAAACCGATTCTCTTCCCAATAAGGGTTGAAGGATTAGCGAGAAAACCGCGACAGAAAGAAAGCGGACCGTCATCCCAAGCCTAGTGCGCCGTTGCTGCTTCCACCAGCTCCGGCGTATCCAAAGAATCCGCCAGTACTTCCTCCAACTCCGGTTCCAGAAGCATCAATTCGTGTTCGAGCAACGTCGAAGAAACCAATGCCTTCACAGCAATCTCGGCGATGCTGCTGCTTTTTCCATACCTCGCCGCAAACAGATCAGAAACTTCCTGCAACTGCTTCCTGATACCAGACAGGTACCTTGCCATGGCAGCGTGTTCGTCCCGGCTTAACGGATACTGCACGTACGCTCCTTGATAGCACTTCAATATGCTTTAGCATACATTGTTTCACATCGCTTTGTGCAGTGTGCGGCAAAATTTCCCTGCAGATTTGTCACACTGCCACACTCCGAGTTGCACAGCGCGCTCGAGGAGACAGGGTAGCATGATCAAGAATGGGAACACCCTCCGAATTGGCATGCAGCCGCTGCCATAACACTTTTGCCCCCAATCAACTTTTGAATGTTTGCGGATGTGGCGCGCCGCTTCTCGTGCGCTACGATCTTGTTGCAGTGAGTGCCGTCTGGTCGAAGCAGGACCTTGCCTCCGCTGAAACCAGCATGTGGCGCTACGCGCCCGTACTTCCGGCCGGCCGCTCCGAGGCAGTCACGTTGCGCGAAGGCTGGACGCCGCTGATCGAAGCGCGCGCTCTTGGGCGCGCTCTCGGCGCAAGCGATCTTTGGGTCAAGGACGATGGCCGCAATCCCACCGATTCGTTTAAAGCGCGCGGCATGGCCTGCGCGATCACCATGGCCAAAAAACTTGGAGCCGGGAAGCTTGCGGTGCCTTCGGCTGGCAACGCTGCCAGCGCCTTGGCCGCCTACGCTGCGGCGGGCGGACTCGAAGCCCACATCTTCATGCCTGCCGATGTGCCGCAATCCAATTTTGTCGAGTGCCAATCCTTTGGCGCCCGCGTCACTCTGATCGACGGTCTGATCAGTGATTGCGGCCGCATGGTCGCCGACCGCAAAGCGCGCGAAGGCTGGTTCGAAGTCTCCACATTGAAAGAGCCGTACCGCATCGAGGGAAAGAAGACGATGGGCTACGAAGTGGCCGAGCAGTTTGGCTGGCAGCTTCCTGACGCCATTCTCTATCCGTGCGGCGGCGGTGTCGGACTCATCGGAATGTGGAAAGCGTTTGCTGAACTTGAAGAGCTGGGATGGATCGGGCCGCGCCGGCCCAAAATGATTGCCGTTCAAGCCAAAGGTTGCGAACCGATTACGCGGGCCTTCCAGCAGGGCGCCGCTGACAGCCAATCTTTCCCGCAAGCGCATACGATAGCCAGTGGACTACGCGTCCCAAAAGCGCTCGGCGATTTCCTGGTTTTGCGCGCCTTGCGCGAAAGTTCCGGCACTGCCATTTCGGTCACCGACGAAGAATTGCTCGATGCCGCGCTGCTGCTCGCTCGTGTCGAAGGTATTTTTGCGGCCCCGGAAGGCGGAGCCTGTGTCGCGGCTGTCACTCAACTGTTACAAAGTGGATTTTTAAAACCGGATGAACGTATCCTGATCTATAACACTGGCTCAGGCTTGAAGTATCTCGAAGCTTATTCGGCGCGTTTCCCTCGCCAGCGCGCATCCGAGCAGGACAAACTTGGTGGTTTGATTACGCCGCGCTAACACCGACGCGCTTTGCGGGCCATTTACTAAATACCCCGCCTTCTATAAGGGTTATCCCTATTTGCCTCGTAAAAACGCGGGTCTCATCGCTTCCGGCTTCCGAATTGCTTACGCTTTGTGGGACTATGGGACCAGTTGGTTTGAAGCTTTTCGATGGATCCTCGCCAGTGACCGCCTGTAGATCGCTTGCCAAGGCGCCAGTATTCGGAATCAACAGAGTAAGAGAGGGTATTTAGTGATGAAGCTGTTCGTAGGCAATCTGCCCTACAAGGCTACTGAAGCGGACTTACAGGCTTTCTTTGCCGAGGCCGGTGTCCAAGTGGATAGCGTGAATATCTTGCGGGATCGTTTCAGCGGGGAAGCCCGAGGCTTTGGTTTTGTCGAGATCAACGACGATGGAGCTGCCAACCAGGCGGTACAGGCATGCAATGGCCGTAACTTAATGGGACGCGCCCTGGTTGTAAACGAAGCGCGGCCGCCCGAGAAACGTGAGCGCAGCGGCGGCTCGGGTGGCGGCGGCGGACGCCAGAGAGATTTCGGAGGTAGCAGAAACCGCTGGTAGATTACCAGGCAGTTTTCTTAGAATCCGGACATGTTTCTCTACGAACCATGTCCCTTCCCGCAAGCGCGCCCGGATTTGCGTTGATCCGCGTGCTGCGCGCGGGTATCTGCAATACTGATCTGGAGCTGCAGCGCGGCTACTACGGATTTCGCGGCGTTCCGGGCCACGAATTTTCGGGTCTGGTGGTTGCATCCGATCAGCGTGTCGTCGGCGAAATTAATCTTTCCTGCGGCCATTGCGAATTTTGCGCCATCGGCCTCGGCCGGCACTGCCTGAATCGCTCGGTGCTCGGCATCGTGAAACATCCCGGCGCTTTCGCTGAATATCTGACTCTGCCCGAAAGCAATCTCCATCCGATTCCCGAAGAGATCTCGGACGAGGAAGCTGTGTTCGTCGAGCCCCTCGCCGCGGCATGCGAAGTCCTCGATCAGGTTCCGATCGCATCCGGCGCCGAAGTAGCGGTGCTCGGCGATGGTAAACTTGGCCTCCTCGTTGCCCAAACTCTTTGCGCGCACGGAGCGAACGTTACAGTATTCGGCCATCATGAAGGCAAGCTCGAGATCGCCCGCCGCGCCGGAGCCCGCATTTGCATTACGGATAATCCTCCCGCAGCGAAATATCCCTTTGTTGTCGAAGCGACTGGTTCCGCTGCCGGTCTCCGGCAGGCAGTACGCATGACTCGCGCGCGCGGAACGGTCATTCTCAAATCGACAATCCATGGCGAAGTATCGCTCGATACCGCGCCCGTGATCGTCAATGAAATCTCCCTCGTGGGATCGCGTTGCGGGCGCTTCGCTCCGGCAATCGAACTGTTGCGGCAGCGTAAGATCGACGTGAACGCGATGATCTCGCGCCGATTCCCGCTCTCCGAAGCCCCTGCCGCATTTGCCGAAGCCGCCCGGCCGGGTGTCCTGAAGATTATTCTCACCAACGGCTAAGGAGCCGTTCGATCCTGAGCCCGCCCCTTCCATTCGCCGCCTGCTCCGCCCCAATACGCACGTGCCGACGCGATGGTGCATTCCAGATAGAACAGCGCGATGAACGGCAGCAGAACGCTCCATAGCCAAGACCGCCGGTAAAATCGAACCATCGGTAGATAGCTTGCGCTCATCAGCAGCCATGCGATCGCTCCTAATATTCGTGGCCATCCGGAGCCGAACAACACCAAGGCTACCGGAACCACATAAGTAATCAGCAGTCCTGCCGTCGTGCCCGCAAGCAGCAGCGGGGAGTGACGAAGTTGGCTGAACGCGTTGCGCGCAATCATGGCGCGCACGCCGCGAATTCCGCCATACGAACGAATACTGGCGGTTGTCTTTGTGAGCCCCAGCCAAATACGTCCGCCGCGCGCTTTCACCGCTCTGGCAAGAGCGCAATCGTCGATGATCTCGCCCCGGATCGCGGCAAGCCCTCCTATGCTTGCCAGCGCTTGCGGCCGGATCAACAGGCAGCCGCCCGCCGCGCCGCCGGCCCACGCGGGCGGGTAAAGCGTGAAGAAGAAATAGACAAATGCCGGAATAAACGCTTTCTCCGCCCAGGTGTCGCAGCAAAGCTTCACCATATACGAGCACAGGTCGAGATTGCGGTGTTCGGCAAGCGAAAGCAGGCTCGCCACGTTTTGCGGTTCGTGCCGGATATCGGCATCGGTGAACAACAGATAATCGGGATGAAGCTTCAACGCCTCTTCCACGCCGAGCGAAAGCGCCCACAGTTTTCCTGTCCAGCCAGGGGGCGGGGAAGACGCGCTGATTATCTTTACGCCGGCGGCT
>JAICIH010000122.1 GCA_025924475.1 Bryobacteraceae bacterium | reverse complement strand
TCGCTACAGGTTTACCGGCTTCGCCAGGCGCGGCTGTTGGCCGAGCGGCATTTTCTTCTGAAGATGCTGTCGAAATGTCGGCCAAGGGTCCGGTGGTGCTGGTTCGTAAAGAAACCACGCCGGACGATATTCACGGGATGGACGTTGCGAAAGGCATTTTGACGGCGGTCGGCGGGCTCACCAGCCATGCCGCCGTGGTCGCGCGCGGTATGGGCCGGCCCTGCGTCGTGGGCGCATCGTCCATCTCCGTCGATGAAGCTAAGAAACTCGCCACGATTCTCTTCGAAGGCAAGAAGCTAACGCTCAAAGAGGGCGACTGGGTTTCGATTGACGGCACACTCGGCGAAGTTTATCTGGGCCAATGCAAAACAAACGAGCCCGATCCGAAATCGCATGATTTCGCAATGTTCATGAATTGGGCCGATGAGTTTCGCGGCAAGTTCGGCGTGCGCGCCAATGCCGATATTCCTCGCGACGCAAAGCAGGCGCGGGTATTCGGCGCCGAAGGAATCGGCCTCTGCCGCACCGAGCATATGTTCTTCGCCGAAGACCGCATCCCGCACATGCAGGCGATGATTCTCGCGCGCGATGAAAAGACGCGCAAAAAGGCGCTGCAGAAGCTTCTTCCGATGCAGCGTAAGGATTTTGCGGGCCTGTTCCAAGCCATGGACGGGTTCCCGGTGGTTATCCGCACGCTCGATCCGCCGCTGCACGAATTCCTGCCCAAGCGCGAAAACGTGATGGTCGATATCGCCAAGCTCCCGCACGCCGGTTCAAAAGAAAAGAAGCAGATGGCGGCGACTTACGGCGTCGGTGCGGGCGAGCTCAAGAAATATCTGCCCGAGCTGCTCCATCGAGTGGAAGAACTGCACGAATTCAACCCGATGCTGGGACATCGCGGCTGCCGCCTCGGTATCACCTACCCGGAAGTTACGGAAATGCAGGCGCGGGCCATTTTTGAAGCGGCCGTACTGGTCGCCAAAAAAGGCGTCAAAGTGATTCCCGAGGTCATGATCCCGCTGGTAGGCGATGTCAAAGAGCTCGAAAACCAGAAGGCGATTGTGGTCAAAGTAGCCGAGGAAGTGCTCTCGGCGGCCAACCTGAAGAATCTCAAGTACTACGTGGGCACGATGATCGAGATCCCGCGCGCCGCCATGACCGCGGACGAAATCGCGCGCGAGGCTGAGTTCTTCAGTTTCGGAACGAACGATCTTACGCAGACGACGATGGGACTTTCCCGCGACGACTATACGAAATTCTCGAAGCAGTACGAAGCGCTGAAGATTTTCAAGGCCGATCCCTTTGCGGTGCTGGATCAGCACGGTGTCGGCAAAGTGGTGGAGCACGCCGTTAAGCTCGGCCGCAAAACGCGGCCCGATCTGGAAATCGGCATCTGCGGCGAACATGGCGGTGAACCGAGTTCAGTCGAGTTCTGCTATCGCACCGGTATGGACTATGTGTCCTGCTCGCCTTACCGGGTCCCGATCGCCAGGCTGGCGGCGGCTCAAGCCGCTATCGCGGACCAGAGTAAAGCCGAAGTCCAGCGGACCGCCTAGGCCAGTACAGAACCGCGGCCGCGAGGAGGAATCATGGCCGCGGTGGCTCCGCCACCGGGAGTAGCGCGATCGCGGAGTACGCTGTTGCTGCCATGGAGATCCACTGATCGTGCCCATGCGGAAAGCCACTATCGAAATACGGCTGGAACCCGAACGCTCGCGAGCGCACGTGCCAGGAACCGTCCTTCTCTTGATTGCGCATAAGGTAATCTACTCCGCGCCGGTACGACTCGCTTGTCATTAGACGCGGCTGCGTCATAGCAATCGCCGAGAGCGCATGGCCGGTGGCAAACGCATCTGTAGCCATATCCGGAGTTTGCGCCCAACCACCATCGGCGCGCTGTCGCGCAAGTATGTCCCGCGCCGCGGCTGTGATGTCCGACTGATTGGCGCCACTCCATGAAAGGCCAAGCAGCCGGTACGCGTAATCGTCTTCAGTAACGGGTCGCGCCCGGAGCAAATACGTGCGAGCGGCTAAGACACTCGCTTTTACCTGGCTCGCCAGCGCGGGCGTGGCGTACAACTGCACCGCTCGCGCCGATAGGGCGGTTCCGGGAATGGCGGTTTGAGCGCTCAGCGGAGGCCGTTCGCCTGCTGGATTGCTCCATTCCCCATTCGGGAGTTGTTCCACCAAGAGACATCGCACGTACGCATCCGTCAGCAGGCCGGGCGCGTATCCGGCGTCGTGAAGTGAGATCAGGTCATACCCGGCTGTCGTAGTGAATGCCGGAATGGTGCAATAGCCCGACAGCAGATTCTCTCGATTAGGAGCACGCGATGCAATTGTTTGCTTCGCCATCTGTTGTAACGCCGGTTGCACTGAATAGCCGTGGCCGCCTGCTGCATGGAGCGCCATCATTGGAATGGACACGTTATGACAGGAGATGCACCCTGCTTTCGGAAAGAATTTTGGCCCACTGTTCTGCAGCAGTTGAATGCTGTTTTCCACGGCTGTGCGGACTGCGGCCGCCGTTTCACTACGCTGCAAGCTGACGGGTTTCACAGTTTCCGCCGTACCTCGCGCCGGCAGCATTGCCATAATTTGCCGGCTGGCGCCCAACGCAGCCCATTGGGAAACAGTACGGCCTAGCGCATCTTTGGCATCGGCATCCGCTCCGGCTGACAGCAGCATCCGAACAGCCTGCGGACTCTTGGTTCGAGAATTTACCGCGAACATCAGCGCTGTGTAGCCATGATCGTCCGCCGCATTGACCGGGGCGCCGGCCGCGAGCAGCAGTTTCACGATATTCGAATTGCCGTGATAAGCGGCCCGGTGCAGCGCGGTAAGGCCGGAATCCGTTTGGGCTCGTGCATCCGCCCCATGCTCCAAGAGCAGCCGGACACAGGCTTCGCAGTCCGCCTGTGCGGCGTTTATTAGGGCGGTAATCCCGGTAGTCCGACGTTTCGCGTTCTCCAATGCGGCGCCGGCAAAGACTTCGCTCCGAATCTTCAGCACGCTGCCACTGCTCCTAGCTACACCGTTGGCGCCTGCGTTGAGCAGGAGTTTCAGATTCTCGAAGGCGCCTTCGACGGCGGCTATTATCACAGCATTCCAACCCTTGTTGTCGGTTGCATTGACGTTGGCGCCTTTTTCGATGAGATAACGAACGAGCGGAGCGCCGGTCCGTATATGTGCCGCAATCATCAGCGGCGTAGTTTCCTCTGCGGTTTTCGCGTTAATATTCGCGCCATGTTGCACCAGCAATTTGATCTTTGCTAGATCCGGAATTGCTCTCATGAGTGCCGTGTGGCCGGCTTTGTTTGCGGCATTAATCTCGGCTCCGTGTTCGAGCAAGTACTCGAGATCCGCGACTTTGCCGAAGACGGCCGCGTACATCAACAGTGTGCTTCCGTACTCGTCGCGAGTGTTCACTTCCGCGCCGTTTTGGATAGCGATCGTGACGTTTTCCATTTGCCCGTTCCGCAGAGCATTGAACAGAGATCCTTCGATAGAGTTGGCAAACACGCACAGGGCGCCTGAACCTGCTACCAACGCGTATCGGAGCAGTGCGCAGTTCATTGTAAGAGTCCCTCCGCACCATAAAGCGATGTTTTCGTCCTTGGGACACCAAATTTTTTCAGCTTTTGGTGCGCGGTCTCATCAATTCTGCGATTTTTTGCTATGATTCCCGATTATCCCTGCGCCTGCGCTGCCGGATATATAATGCAACCCGGGCCCGACGAAATCACGCTTCTGCTGGCGGGATGGCAAAGCGGCGACCGCGCGGCATTGGACCGCCTCATGCCGCTTATCCGGCGGGAATTGCATGTGATCGCGCGCCGCCACTTACAGCGAGAGGCTAACCAGAACTACGTCCAGCCTTCGTCACTCGTCCAGGAGGCGTTTGTCCGCCTATTGCCTGGGCAAAACGCCGGATGGCAGAATCGGACGCATTTTTTTGCAGCCGCGTCCACTGTCATGCGGCACGTTCTTGTCGATCACGCGCGCCAGCGGAGCCGGACGAAGCGCGGTGGCGCGGCAATTCACGTCGGCATAGATGCAGCCGCGGTCCTGTCTCCGGGTCAGGTGGAAGAGGTGGTCGCAATCGATATGGCGCTCGAGCATCTCGCGGAAATCGACCAGCGCAAATGTAGAGTGTTTGAGATGCGTTTCTTTGGCGGGCTGAGCATCGAAGAAACAGCCGCGGCCCTGAACATAGCGCCTAATACCGTTATCCGCGACTGGAATTTTGCACGCGCATGGCTGCGCCGGGAATTGACCGGCGAAGGAGGCGCCGATTGTGGAGCGGCAACAAAGGATTGAAGCATTATTCGCCGGCGCGTTAGAACGCCCTCCGAAGGAGCGCGACGACTGGTTGCGGAGTGCGTGCGGCGGCGATTCCACGTTGCTGCGGGAAATACGTTCGCTTGTCGCGAACCATCGCGAGAATGAATCGCACAGTTGGGCGGCCGGCGCAGCGACGCAACTGATCGGCCTGAGAGATGGGTTATGCGGAGTTCGGCTTGGCGCCTACGAAATCCTGGAATGTATTGGCATCGGTGGAATGGGGGAGGTGTATCGAGCACGTGACACCAAGCTGAATCGTGACGTCGCCCTAAAATTTCTGCCGGATGAATTTGCAGAGGATCGCGGCAGGCTCGCCCGGTTTACGCGGGAAGCGCAGGTGCTCGCTTCTCTCAACCACCCCAACATTGCGGCGATTTACGGCGTGGAAGAGCGCGCGCTGATCATGGAACTCGTGGACGGGCCCACACTGGCAGAGCACATCTCACGCGGCCCTCTGGCCATGGAAGAAGCGTTACGCATCACGAGAGAGATTGCTGAAGCGCTCGAGTGCGCGCACGAGAAAGGCATCGTGCATCGCGACCTCAAACCGGCCAACATCAAGTTGACACCCGAAGGGCGCGTGAAGGTGCTCGATTTCGGGCTGGCGAAAGCGTTGGCGACTGATGCGCCCGGCGGCGGCGATCTCAGCTTGTCCCCCACGCAGCTCGTCGACGCGACTACTACCGGCATGATCATGGGAACAGCCGCGTACATGAGCCCCGAACAGGCGCGCGGCGCCGTGGTGGATAACCGCGCGGATATCTGGTCGTTCGGGGTGGTTCTATATGAAATATTGACGGGCAGACAGGCGTTCAAGGATGAGACTATAGCCGGGACGCTCGCGGCGGTCCTCAAGACCGATCCTGATTGGACAGCACTACCGACGAATACATCCGCACCCATCCGCCGTCTTCTGCGGCGCTGCATCGAGAAGGACCGCCGGCGCCGTCTGCACAATATCGGCGACGCGATACTCGAAATCGATGAAGCTCTCACCGGGACTGTGGAAATGCAGCAGCCCGCGCATACGCACGTATCCCGGAGTGTAGTTCCGTGGGCTATTGCTGCATTCGGCGCAATTGCAGCATGCATTATGGCCGTTTGGACATGGCGACATACTGCGGCGCCGCCCTCGCGGCCAGTGGTGCGGTGGGCCACGATACTGTCTCATGCGGCGACGAGTCCGGGAACAACCGCGAACCCGGCGCTCTCACCTGACGGCAGCCATCTGGCCTATTACGGCGCGACCCTGCACTTTGGACAGATTTATATACGGTCGCTGGATCAGCTCGAAGCCACAGCAGTCACAGGGTCGGATGCAGTCGACTACATGCCGTTTATATATTCCCCCGACGGGCGCTGGATCGCCTACCAGGCGATCGGAAAGTGGAAAAAAGTGCCGACGGCCGGTGGTACTCCGATCACCCTCGCCGATGAATCTTATGCGTTTGGCGCAACATGGGGGCCAGATGACAGCGTCATACTCGGGCGCTCGTCAGGTGGACTGTCGAGAATACGGTCGGCGGGAGGTCCTCCGGAAACGCTCACCACAGCGGACCCGCGAAAGGGTGAACTGCTACACGCCTGGCCTCAGTTCCTTCCGGACGGGAAAATCGTGCTGTTCAGTGTCAGGACATCGCAATCGTGGGACGACGCGCGAATTGAGATGCTGAATCTACGAAATGGAGAACGGCGGGTGCTTGTCCAGGGCGGCACGAATCCCCGCTACGCGGCATCGGGGCATCTGGTTTTCGAGCGAGGCAGTTCCTTATATGCAGTGGCATTCGATCTCGACAAGCTTCAAGTGCATGGCACGCCGATAGCGGTCGTACAAGGCATTCATGCGCAGCCGGGCAGCGGCTTCGCGCTGTATTCATTCTCCGGCGCGGGCGATCTGGTGTATGTCCCGGGCTCGGGTCACTCGGAGAATCGCCTGCTGGTCTGGGTTGACGGCAAAGGGACAGTGGAGTCTCTCCCGGCGCCGCCGAGATCGTACAGCAATCCCGCCATTTCTCCCGACGGCCGGCGCATAGCAGTAAACATCGCAAGCGGCGCCGACGGGCATTGGGACGTCTGGATCTACGAAATCCAGCGCCGTACGCTGACTCGGCTTACCTTCGATGGCACTAATATCGCACCGCTGTGGACGCCGGACAGCAAGTACGTTACTTTCCGGCGAATTGATCCCGAAGGCAGTGGGATCTTCCGGATTGCGGCAGACGGCGGATCTCCTGAACCACTTTCCATTACGGCTATGCCTTCGACACCCACGTCATGGACGCCTGATGGTCACACGCTCTTGTTCTACCGAGGAAACCCGCTATCTACCGAGATTTGGACCCTGCCGTACCGCGCGGGCCCATCTGCCGTCGCGCCGCAGCCTCGCCCTCTGATCCGGCCGAGAGCCGCCACTCCGCAACTCTCGCCTGACGGTCGTTGGATTGCATATTCGTCATCTGAATCGGGGACGATACAGATTTACGTGCAGCCATTTCCGATGACAGGAGCAAAGTGGCAGATTTCGACAGAAGGAGGCAGCTCGCCCCGCTGGTCTCCTAATGGGCGGGCGCTTTTTTATCGGTCTGGCGACCAGATGATGGCCGTCGATATCGAGGCGGGGCCGAATTTCCGTTGGAGCACGCCGCGGGTGTTGTTTACTGGAGCGTTCGAAGGTCCACCACAGGGGCTGCAGCCGGGGATCGGCTACGATGTATCTCGCGATGGCAAGCGCCTTTTGATGGTTAAAGCCGGCACGGAACAAGATGCGGCAGGTCAGATTGTCGTTGTCCATAACTGGTTTGAGGAACTGCGGGAGCGCGTGCCGGTGGGGAAGTAGTTTTAACTTTAACTTTCAACTAAGTAATTGCCCGGTACAGTGGAACAACTCAGAGCGTGTATGGCTCCGTTACGAACAGGCGAGGATCGAACCGGAACGGTTGGGGATTACGAGAAAACACCGTAATCGATGCGAATGAGGATCTCGAGCACGCGTCGCTGGGCGTCCGCGCTGCCGGTCGCGACAAGTTCTTCAGGCGATCGCCCATCAAAAATGTCGCGAGGGGTACTCATCCAGCTTTGGGCTTTGCCTTCATCGCCGAACACTTCCAAAGCTCGAGTCCAAATCACTTGGGCATTCGGTTGCTCGAGCTGTGCAGCTAGTTGATCAGCCGGCGTGGGCGTTGTTGTCCCATGCACGCTTTCCATGCCTATAGGCTACCCTAACTTACTTGCTCCGAAGCGTACGCGTACGGCAGAGCCGCCACGTGGAGGGAGCGGCCATTTAAGGCAGCGCGAACGCGATATAGCCTCTGGGCTGGCTAGAGTCGGTCCTTATCGGAGACTCGCGACCGCCCGGAGGCGATGTTGCGTTCACGACCAGATATTCTTTTCCGCCGGCTTCGTAGATCGCGGGAATTCCCTTCGATTGACCGGGCAGCTTCGCAGTCCAGAGGACCTTACCGGTCTCCTGATCGTAGGCTCGGATTTTCATGTCGCCACCGGCCATAAATACCAGGCCAGTCGAAGTGGTGACCATGCCGACGCGAATACCGATGGCGCCCGTGTCATGAGCGCCTTCTTTTAGGGCGCGCAGATCGTCTCCGACCGGAACCTGCCATTTAATTGTTCCTTTGTTCAGATCGTAGGCGGTCAGCGTCGAATAGGGCGGCTTAATGATGTTGCCCATGATGTTGTAACCGGTGTAATAGCGTTCGGACGGAGCATCCACGCCTTCGGGATACGGCGGTCCTCCCATCGAACCGTAGGGGCTGTTGCCACGTACGCCCGCGCCCAGCTTCGCCATCACTTGCCCGGCCGGTGCGCCACCGGATGCGACCACGGGCCCGCCGAGTTTCTCGGCTTCCTCCTGTGCCGCCTCTCTGCCACGTCCTCCTCCGGCTGCCGCCGGATTGGAGAGAAAAGTCAACAGATTGTTCATGTCGCTCTCTTTGAGGTCGGCACTGAACGATGGCATGGGGCCCTTTCCGCCACTCACGGTGGAACGGACCGTATCGGCGCCTACGAGCGTCATGATGTCAATCAGCGACGGATAATTCCCGTTGCCGCGAAGATCGGCGCCATGGCAGCCTTGGCAGTTCCGCTCGTAAATTGTTCGCCCCTGCGCCGCAGAGCCGCGAACGAAACGGTTGCTGCGTGGCATTTCTTTGGACAGCTTCAATATCGCCGGCTCGTTGAGGCCCATCACAAAAACGACGCCTTTCGCCGGATTGGCCGCGGTAGTTCCCCAATTGGACCCTCCCTGATTTCCCGGCATGTTGATCGTGTCGCGTGTGGATGGCGGCGTGAACAAACCTTTGTTCAGCGCGCTATCCACTACCTGTCTCCAGTGGGCGCGCTCTTCGGCAGTCAGAACGTACGGGTTCACGTCATCGGCGGTGAACTTCTGCACCGAAAAAGGAGGAGGAGCCGTTGGGACCGGCTGCGTCGGCCACGCATGCTGGTCAGGCATATCGCTCGGCGGCGCCGGCGTTTCTTTAATCGGCCACAGTGGCTCGCCTGTTACGCGATTGAATACGTAAAGGAAACCTGTCTTCCCCGCCATTGCGACAGCATCCACTTTTTTCCCTTGGTGCATGACGGTGATCAATTGAGGCGCAGATGTATTGTCGTAGTCCCACAGATCGTGGTGGACCGCCTGGAAATGCCATAGCCGCTTGCCCGTGCGGGCATCGAGCGCAATCAGGCAATCGGCAAATAGGTTTGTTCCCGGCCGGTCTGCCCCGTAAAAGTCGTACGTCGCCGAACCCGTCGGGAAATAGGCGATGCCCCGCTTGGCATCGACGGAAATTTCGCCCCACGTGTTTGCGCCACCCGCATAAAGCCAAGCATCCTTCGCCCAGGTGTCGTAGCCAAACTCGCCCGGATGAGGAATCGTATGGAACTGCCAAACGAGCGCGCCGGTAGTCACATCGTAGGCGCGTAGATCTCCGGGAGGCGCGAGAAATCCTTCGCCGGGGGAGGTACCCTGCAATAGCAGATTTTCGAAAATTTTCCCTGGATTGTTCGATTGGACTCTGCCTAGGGGGCCCGACGTAGGATAGCGCCGCAACCCCTCTCTCAAGTTGACGATGCCGCCTGTTCCAAAGGTCAGGATCGATTTTCCGGTATCGGCGTTGATCTCTTCCAGATAGCTGTTCTTTTGAAAGATGAGCCGCCGGTCTTTATGATCTTTGCTTTCCCAATAATTGATACCGCGCGGCGCAATTCCAGTCAGCGCTTCATGGATCCAGATCTCTTTGCCGGTCGTCGCGTCCAGCGCCACCAGCGAGTTGTTTCGCGCGAGCACATACATCACATTGCCGACAATCAATGGATTCCAGACATAGGAGATCGTATCGTTGCTCGGGTAGGACCATGCCACGTGGAGTGTGCCGACATTCTCTTTGCTGATCTGGTTTAACGCGGAAAAATGGGAATTATCCGGCCCGCCGCCGTTATCGGACCAGACTCTATAGTTCTGCCCGAGGTGAACGTTTGGGCCGCCGATCAATAGAACGGCCGCGAATACACAAATAGGGAGGAACAGGAGCCGCGGCATTCAGTTACTAAAGATCCTTGAGTAACTCGTCCACAATGGATTGCACGGCGGCGTAGGGATCCGGTCCATTGTTCCGTCCGGCTTCGATCGAATAGAGACCTTTGTAGCCGACTTCCTTCGAAATTTTGATAGCGTTCGCCTCGCTATATCGCTCGGGAGCATAATGCGCGTGGCTGCTACCGGAGGACAACGGGTACATAACTCGCAATCCGGCGGCGCGCGCCTCGTCGTCGGGGAAATTGCCGATATCCGGATTGGCATAAATTCCGGCCGCCTTGATGACTTCGACGACCACCTCCCACGATGGGCTGGGAGGGCGGTTCGCGGGAGGTGCGGGTTCACCGGGGCGTGGCGGCCGCCGTCCCCCGCCCCGATTCTCCATCGTCACAAAAACCTTCTTGGATTTTCCGTACTCGCCAATGGCTTTTAACGTATCGATCGCCGCCTGCCGTACTTCCGGGGCGAGCGTGCCTTGATTCACCATCACACGCGGGCATCCTACGGCCGCCGCATGGTCGATCCACTGCTTGGTCAAGTCAATGGTTTCCAGGCGCACATAGTGCTCCGGGGCCGAGATATTCAGCGGACCGAATTCGAGGCAAATCTGATTCATCTGCGATTTTGCCTGCCGCAACCGGTCGCGTACTTCCTTGAAATAGGGCGCGTCGAGGGCGGCAAAGTGGGTGTGCTGAAACTCCACATGATGGATTCCGTAGCGGTCCGCAATCATCTTGGGAGCATCCAGAATATCGAGCGTTCTCGCCGGATCATCAGGATGATCGGGATGCTTCAGAATGGGGTTAAAGCTCAGCGTCATGACCGCCAAGCGATCCCGCTTGGCCTGATCCGGAAACGCCTCGCCGCGCGCGATTCGTACAAAACCGCTGGCCGCCATCGCGCCACCAGCAATGAATTCACGGCGTCCTATGCTGTGCACGTTCACCTCCTCAGACTTTCAGCTTCTTGAGATACGGGACACTCTCTTTCATGAAGTCCAGGTTCATTTCAACGAAATAGTTTTTCACGCCGCCTACTTTGGCCGCGGTGAATATCTTCTTCCAGTCCAGGTCGCCCTGTCCCACCGGAACGATCTTCTTTTCCGATGACGACCAACCCTGCACGTGCATGGAAATGAAACGCCCCGGATACTTGTTGAAATATTCGGCGGCATCGAAGCCGTGACTGATGGTGGAAACCTGAAATTGAAATTTGACGAGCTTCGGATCAAGCAATTCGAACAAGATATCGTAGGTACGTTTCCCGTCCACGCGAGACATCTCAAAACCCTCGTTGTGAAGGCCCTGCTGAATGCCCGCTTTGGCCGCCTGTTCGCCGAACTTGTTGTATTCGTCCGCAGCGCGCTTCACGTCGTCCATTGTGGGTTGTTTCGGTCCGCCGAGGCTTGCCACCATCATCTGCGTCATCCCGATGTCTTTCGCCCAAGCAATCCGATCGGCCTGATTCTCTCGCAGTTCTTTCATGCTGAAGTGCGAGCTGATGCACTTCAGGCCGTGATCTCCAATGATCTTCTTGAGTTCCGAACCTTTGTATTTGACGAGGTCCCCAAACCCGGCCTTGGTATATCCCACGGGCGAGCATAACTCAATGCGCTGAAAGCCGGCATCCGCTAGTGTTTTCAGAGTGCCCGGAAAGTCCTTTGCGATCATCTCCCGGACTGGGTAGGTTTGACAGCCGATCGGCAGCCCCAGCGGGTTGGCCTCGACTTCCGGTGCAAGCGCGGCAAGCCAGCCTGCGGCGCCGAACCCGGTAGCGGTTCTAACGAGAGCTTCTCTCCTCGAAATCATGGACATTCTTCTCCATTCTGTTGGATCGATGCGCTGTGCAGGGCGCGATGACCGACCGGCATTATCGCACAAGACGAACGGGCACGGCACAAAGTAACTTTCTTTTTAAAATTTCTTTAGAATCTTTCCTGAAACTCTTGACTCCGAAATCCAAAAGTGAAAGCATGTACGCCAACCGTCGAGCAAACGTTCGCCCGCGAAGGAAATTTCGATTTTATCCAGAGGGGGGCGCTACACAGTCATGTGCCGCTTCAACGGAGTTCTTTGCCTTTTGCTATCGAGCGTCTGTTTGCTTGTTGTTTATGGCCAACAGAGCACCAGTAACATGCTGGGGACTGTCACGGACCCAGCTGAGGCGGTGGTGCCAAACGCCGTCCTGACTGCTACCGAAATTGCAACCGGAAACATCCACACCACCACCTCGGACCAATCCGGTCTTTTTCGCTTTAACGCTATACCGCCCGGCCACTATACGCTGCGCGTCAACGCAGCGGGATTCAAAGCGTTCGAGTTGAATAATCTCGATCTGGCCGCTGGCGAGACACGATCTGTCGGTAAGCTGGTTCTGCAAATAGGCTCTGTTTCCGACAGAGTCGAAGTCACTGCGGAGTCCACGCCGGTGCAGACCGCCTCAAGTGAACGAAGCGCCTCTGTGCTGCCGCAACAATTGCAGGATCTCTCGTTGAAGGGCCGGGATCCGTTTGCATTCGTCCAACTAATGCCGGGAGTTGTCGATAGCCAGGTCGGGCAGCGCGATGTGGAAAACGCCTATTCGATGGGCTATATGTCGATCAACGGCAGTTCCGCGAGGTCGGTGAACATGGCCATCGACGGAATGAGCTCGATGGATGGCGGCGGAAACTGGTCCGCCTTCGTAACGCCCAACATGGATTCGATTTCCGAAATGCGGATCCTGACCAATGGCTATGCGGCCGAATACGGCCGGCAATCGGGCGGCACGATGAACGTGATTACCAAAGGGGGCGGGCGCGATTTTCACGGCTCGGCTCACTGGGATCACCGCCACGAAGATCTGAATGCAAATAGTTTTTTTAACAACCGGCAGAACATCCAACGGGCTCTCTACCGTTTCATGATCGCCGGCTACAGCGTTGGCGGCCCGGTATTCATTCCCAAAGTCTGGAATCGCGACCGGCATCGGCTGTTCTTCTTCGTTTCACAGGAATTTACACAGATTGCCCAACCAACCACGACTCTCGCCGTCAATCAACCCACTGCGGCGGAGATCGGCGGCGATTTCTCCAATTCGCGGAATGCGGCCGGCGCCATCATTCCGATTCTCGATCCGGAAACCGGCCGGCAATTCCCCGGCAACCAGGTTCCGGCAAACAGGATCGACCCCACCGGCCAAGCCTATCTAAAGCTGTTACCCGCACCCAACGGCTATGTGAATCCCGCGCCCGGCCAGCAGTACACGGCAAACTATCTGGCGAGCGCCACTCCTACCTACGACCGGCGCAATACCATGCTCCGCTTCGATGCCAATATCACCGACAAACTGACTATGTTCTATCGCTACGGCCAGGACGTCGATAACGAGCAATTTGAATTCCCTGTGTCTCCAGGCGCAGGAACGAATGTGCGGTTCACACCGGGCTACATTCATGGCGTGCATTTGGCTTACATCGCGTCGCCGACCATGGTCAACGAATTCTCAGTTGGAGTCGGCCATGACAATTGGGGCTTTTACCACACAACTCCCGATTCGCAATGGTTCCGTACGAGTACTTTGAATCCGCCTACGCTGCGCCCCTTCCCCACGGGTCCGCTATATGAAAACTATCTCCCGTGCGCCCGCTATACCGGCGGAGCGATTTCCAATCCGTCGTACTTCTACCCCGGCGGCCAACAAACTCCCGGCCCGACATGCAGCATCAATCCGTATAAAAACTTCAACGACAATTATTTATTTCAGGATGACTTGAGCAAGATCATTGGCCGCCATAGCCTGAAAACGGGCATTTACATCGAGTACAACTCCAAAGTCGAACCGTCGGCCGGCGCTACTTACTACGGTTTCTTTGATTTCGGGAGTACAACCAATAATCCTCTCGATACCCGGTATGGCTACGCTAACGCATTGCTCGGCAATTTTCAATCCTACACGGAAGCCACTAACCGCGCTGTGCCCAATGTCCATTTCACGCAGGTGGAAGGATATGTGCAGGACAGCTTTCGCGTAACGAAGCGGCTCACATTGGATTACGGCATGCGATTTGTGGGGGGAGCGCCGGTGACGGACGACTCAAATACCGTTTCCGATTTCTATAACCAGTTCTACGATCCTTCCCAGGCTTCGCGGCTCTACTATCCGGCGAAAGTAGGGGGCAGATCGGTTGCAATTGACCCTGTGACTGGCGCTACAACCTACTCTGCGTTCGTTGGCCAACTTGTTCCCGGCAGCGGGAATCCGGTCAACGGGATGAAAGTGAACGGCCTGACCGGGAAGGGGGATTTTTACACGTTTGCGCCAGTTGGCTTGGCTCCGCGTTTCGGCTTTGCCTGGGATGTTTTCGGCGATGGTAAGACGGCAATTCGCGGTTCAGCCGGCCTCTTTTACAACCGGACCTATACTTCCATTCCGGGCAGCGGGGCGCCGCCGG
>JAICIH010000121.1 GCA_025924475.1 Bryobacteraceae bacterium | reverse complement strand
TCCGCCCACGACGACCGTGGGATCGAGATCGGCTGCATGAAAGATGGAGGCGACCATCGAAGTAGTCGTTGTTTTCCCGTGGCTGCCGGCGATGGCAATACCGAACTTCAGGCGCATGAGCTCGGCGAGCAGTTCGCCACGCGGGATGACCGGGATCTGCAAACGGCGCGCTTCGGCGACTTCCGGATTAGATGGATCGAGAGCGGAGGTGACGACGAGCGCCTTAGCACCGGCTATGTTCAAGGCTTGGTGGCCCACGTAAATTTTGGCGCCGAGTTTGGCAAGCCGCTCCGTAATGGCGCTCGATTTGACATCCGAGCCTGAGACCTGGTACCCCAACGTGAGCAGGACCTCCGCAATGCCACTCATCCCGATGCCCCCGATTCCCACGAAGTGGACGTGTTGGGGCTTAAAAAACATTTGTTAGAAGTATTGTTTCCGCTTTCATCAGAAGTGTCAATGTAAACGGCCATTTTATTCCGCTCCCCGGCGGCCGCGATTCTCTGATGCCGCTTCTTCAAGGACAGTGGCGGCGCGCTCGGCGGCGCCCGGCCTGGCGAACGGGCGAACACGCTCGCGCATAGCGGCCAGCGTAGCGGGATTCCGGCGAAGCTCTTCGACCTCGCGAAACAGACGTTCGCCAGTCATTTCGCTATCGAGCACCATACGCGCGGCGCCCGCTTCCACCAGCTGCTCGGCATTGCGGCGCTGATGATCGTCGGCGGCAAAGGGCAGCGGCACAAGAATCGACGCGGCAGCCGAAGCGGCGATTTCGCTGACCGTACCGGCTCCGGAGCGGCTGACCACCAGATCAGCCGTTTGAAATGTCTCGGCCATATTGCGGAAGAAGGGCACCACTTCGCCATCCAGGCCTGCGCTCGCAAATTCGTGCGCTAGTGCTTCGTGCTCGCGCGCGCCGGCCTGATGCAGGATACGAACCGGCGATTGGTTGGCGCGAAATAGCGGCCAACTCTCCCGCGAAGCGCGGTTGAGAGAGCGCGCGCCTTGGCTGCCGCCCGTGAGGAACAATGTAAATTTTTCGCCGTGCCGCGGCTGCGTTTCGAAAAACTCGCTGCGGACTGGAAGGCCGGTGACTTCGCTGCGCCCGGCCGGGAACCAGGTACAGGCCGATTCGAAGGCCACCAACGCACGATAGACACGGCGAGCGATTTTGCGATTGGCAAATCCGGGCGTCGCGTTCGCTTCCATAACGACGATCGGAATTCCGGCGAGCACGGCGGCGAGCATAACGGGACCAGCGACATAACCGCCGGTGCTAAACACGGCGCGCGGCCGGAAACGCCGGAGCAAACGCCAGGCCGAGGCGATGCTCAAAGGCAACTGAGAAGCGGTTTGCAATTGTTTGCGCCGGCCCACACGATTCAAGGCGCCAATGCGTATGAATTCCAAATCGAAGCCCGCTTCCGGGATGAGCCGCGCTTCCATTCCCTGACGCGTCCCGATAAATAACAGCCGGTGACCGTGCTCGCGGAGCACTCGCGCGACCGCTACCGCCGGGAATACGTGCCCGCCAGAGCCGCCGCCCGTGAGTACAAAAGAATAGGGCATCCGCTACGGCGTGTTCTCGCTCACGCTCAATAACATTCCCATAAGAAGTAGCGTGCTCAATAGCGAGCTACCGCCGTTACTGATGAATGGCAGCGGAATCCCTTTATTGGGAAGCAGATCAAGTACGACGCTGATATTGATCAGCGCCTGCACGATGACACAAACGGTCACACTTAGCGCCAGATAGCGCCCAAAACTGTCCGCGGCGCGCAAGGAAGTCCGCAGACCACGCCACAGGATGATCAGAAACGCGAAGACGAGCAGGGCCGCTCCGAAAAAGCCGGTCTCCTCGCCGACAATCGCATAAATGAAGTCTGTATGCGCTTCGGGAAGAAAGAGCATCTTCTGCTTGCTCTGCATTAAGCCGACGCCCAGGAAACCACCCGAGCCCACCGCGATCTTCGATTGCAACTGCTGGTAGCCGGGGTCGCTGGTAGAAGCCGTTTTGTGAGCGTATTCAAGAATGTGGCCGTCCGGATCGATTTTCGTCAAGATCGTATGATTTTTGTCCACGAAATCGATGAAACGAGCCAGGCGATACGGCTTCATAACGATGAAACCAAACCCGAGAATGCTGCCGAGAACCGCGCAGATGGCCAGATAACGATAATCTACGCCGGCAACGAAGATTACCGCTACGGTAGTCGCTACTAGGACGACGGCAGTGCCCAGGTCGGCGACAGCCACGGCAAGCGCCATGATGGAAATCGAAATCGCAATGGGGCCGAGCGTGTACTTTTCGTTCACCGCTCCCATGCGGCGGCAAAGAAAGAAGGCCAGAAAGAGGGCCAGCGCGGGTTTGGCGAGTTCGGAAGGCTGTAGCGAAAATGGACCGGCGCGCAGCCAGCGATGACTGCCGCTATCGGTGACATAGACCGCCAGCAGCAGAAGCAGCACAATGCCCAAAGCCGCAAACGCGATTTTCGGATTGTTCCAGCCGCGATAGTCGCGTTTCATGCAATAGAGAAGGACCAGAAAGGAAAATATGGCCCAGCCGAGTTGGCGCAGAAAGAAATGGGTGCTGCTTACGTGATACTTCAACTCGGCAACGATCGAGGAAGAGCTGTAGACCATCACCAGGCCGAAGCAGACCAGGGTGAGCACCGTGAGGAAAAGGATCCAGTCTGTTTTGAGACGTTGCGCCATTTTGCTTACGACAATTCTGCCACTAAATGTTTAAAACGTTCACCGCGCCGCTCGTAATTCTCAAACTGATCGAAGCTGGCGCAGGCGGGGGCCAAAAGTACCGTGTCCCCGGAGGAGGCGTGCGAGCGAGCATAGGCGACGGCGTTTTCGAGCGTTTCGCAGTCAGTCAAAGGAACCGCTCCTGCCAGCGCGTTTTGGATTAGCGGCCTGGCAGCGCCAATTAATAGAGCGCCTTTGGCGCGCTCGGCGAGCGGACCGCGCAGCGGCGTATAGTCGCTGCCTTTATCTTTTCCGCCGAGAATAATCCATAAACCACCCGGAAACGCGTCGACGGCCTTTAGAGTTGCATCGACATTCGTCGCTTTGGAATCGTTGTAGTATTCGACGCCGTCGAGCTTTCGCACGAATTCGATGCGGTGCTCCACGCCGGGGAAGGAAGTAACCGCGGTGGCGATATCCTCCAATCGGGCGCCGGCAAGATGCGCGATGGCTGCCGCGGCCATTACATTCTCGACGTTGTGCATGCCACGCAGGCGGATTTGCGAGCGGGACAGGAAGGCAATCCCGTTGAATTGGATCGCTTCGCCGCTTAAAGAAAATCCTGCCGGCGCTCGCCCGGTTGAACTAAACCAGACGGTGCGCGCTATCGTTCGCGAGGCAAATTCCCGGCAAACGGCATCGTCATAGTTGAGGACGGCGAAATCGCTCTCCTGCTGCGTATCGAACAAACGGCCTTTGGCGTTGGCGTAAATCTCGAAGGTGTGATGCCGGTCGAGGTGATCGGGAGTAACGTTCAGGCAGGCCGCTATGGAAGCATGAAAATGCTCGATCGATTCGAGCTGGAAGCTCGAAAGCTCGAGAACATTCCACTGCTCGGGCGAGGAAGACTCGATCAGAGAGGCGGCAGCAGTTCCGATATTGCCTCCGACCTGGCAGCGGATGCCGCATTGCTGGAGCAGATGGCCGGTGAGGGCGGTAGTCGTCGTCTTGCCGTTCGAACCGGTGACGCCGATAACCGGTCCTTTAAGGAAATAAGAAGCCAGCTCAATTTCACCGATGGTTGGAATGCCGCGAGCGCGGGCATTTTCGAGCATCGGTAGATCGTACGGAACGCCGGGCGAGAGAACAATAACGTCGGCGCCTTTCAGATTCTCTTCGGTCTGGGCAACCACCTGCATCGCGCCAAGGCTTGAAGGCTGCGAGTCTATGGCAGTGACGCGCGCACCCTGCTTCTGCAGCAGATCGATGGCTGCCAGGCCGGAACGTTTGGCGCCAATCACCACGAAATGTTTTCCCGTGAATTGCACTGCTATCTCAACTTCAAGGTGGTCAGCGCGAAGAGCGCCATAATGAGGCCGGCGATCCAGAAACGCACAATGATTTTCGATTCCGGCCAACCGAGCGCTTCGAAATGATGATGAATGGGCGCCATTTTGAAAATGCGCTTTCCCCTACGTAGCTTGTAGCTCCCCACCTGGAGAATGACCGAGAGTGCCTCGATCACGAAGACCCCACCGATGAAGATCAGCAAGACTTCCTGCTTGATGAGCACAGCCAGAATGCCCAAACCGCCGCCTAAAGCGAGTGAGCCCACGTCCCCCATGAATACCTGCGCCGGGTGGCAGTTGTACCAAAGAAATGCCAGACTTGCGCCGACCATAGATCCGCACAAGATGGTCAACTCCTGCGAGCGAGGCAGGTGGGCGAGGTCGAGATAGTTCGAAAGACTGGCGTGGCTAGTGATATAAGTCAGCATGGTCATCGCGCCGGCGGCAATAATCATGAGCCCGATCGCAAGGCCGTCCAAACCGTCCGTGAGGTTCACGGCGTTCGAAGAACCAACCATGATGAACACGATGAAGAGATAGAAGGGAACAAAGGCGAGTGGATAGGTCCAGAAGCTTTTGGTCAAAGGCTCAATCAGAAGCTCCGGTTTGAATTGTTTGAAGAAGGGAATGTTGACGGCGGTCGAATAAGCCTGGTTCGCATGAAGCAGCAACAGGAAAAAACCGACAACCATCGCGCAGAACACCTGCGCCCAAAATTTCTGGCGCGCGGTGAGGCCAAGGTTGCGCTTCTTGGAAACTTTCGCGTAATCGTCTATAAAACCAATGGCTCCGAAAGCGATGATGCCGAGCAAGGCCAGCCAGATATACGGATTGCGGAGGTCTGCCCATAAAAGCGTAGGAATCACAATCGAAACCACGATCAGCAGCCCGCCCATGGTGGGAGTGCCGGCTTTCTTGCGGTGCGACTGCGGACCTTCCTCGCGGATGTGCTGGCCGAAGCTCCATTCGCGTAGTTTGCGAATCATGAAGGGTCCCAGGAGCAAACCCAAAGCAAGTGCAGTCAGACTGGCGAGAGCCACACGCGTGGTGATGAACCCGAAGACGCGAAACGTCGGGACGTATTTTTGAAACACGTGGACGAATAGCCAATAGAGCATCCGCTATTCCTTCTCCATTGTGGCGAGTGCCTTTTCCACCTGCGTTCCGCGCGAACCCTTAAATAGGATGGCATCGCCGGGCTGCGCCCAATCGCGCAAAAACGCGCCCGCGCTTTCGGAGTCGTCAAAAAAGAATACCTGGCGTCCGGACATTCCGCCGCGTTTGGCTTCGTCCGCGAGAAAGGAGGCCGCGCCGCGGATTCCGACCAGAGCGTCGATACCGGCTTGCGCGGCATAGCTCCCAACCTGGCGATGCAACGGTTCCGACATAGAGCCCAACTCCAGCATCTCGCCTAGCACTGCGATCCTGCGGGTTGCCGGTTCGGCGCGCAGCACGTCGATCATGCGGCAAGCAGCCTCCGGGTTGGAATTATAGGAATCGTTCAGAATCGTGATCCCGCGCCAATGGCTGCGTGCACCGCGCATTTTACCGGGCGTAAGGGCCGCGACAACTTCGGTCAACTCCGAAAACGGAATGCCCAAAAGGCTCGCCGTCGCGAGCCCGGCCAGCACGTTTGAGACGTTGTGCCGGCCGGCAAGACGGCTTTCAAAGCGAACGCCCTGTACCGTGAATGCCGCGCCATCCGAACGCATCTCGAGGTTCTCGGTACGGATATCGGCGTCTTCGGCAGTCCCATAGGTCAACGTCCGGCCGGAATGGACGCGGCGAAATTCACGCACGAGCTTATCGTCCGCGTTGAGAATGGCGACACCTTCGGAAGGCAGCGATTCAATCAGCTCGCGTTTGGCCGCCGCCACGCCTTCAATCGAATCGAAGCTTTCGACGTGGGCATAGCCGACATTGGTTACGACGCCAAACGACGGCTCCGCCAAAGCTGCCAGACGGCGAATCTCGCCCGCATGATTCATACCCATTTCCACGACGGCCACTTCGGCATCATCGGGAATCCGCAGCAACGTAAGAGGAAGGCCGAGATGATTATTGAGATTGCCGATTGTCTTTGCAACGCGCAGACGAACACCGAGCAATTCGCTCACAATATCTTTGGTACTGGTTTTTCCGGCGCTGCCGGTGATCGCGACTACCGGTTTCGCCCAACGGCGGCGCGCCCAATGCGCCAGGCGCTGCAGAGCATCGAGAGTATCGGCCACACGCAGCAGCGGACGCTCTTCGACCATCTCACTGACTACGGCGGCAAGTGCTCCGCGCTCGAGCGCAGTCTTGGCAAACGCATGACCATCAAAATGTTCGCCCCGAATGGCGAAAAAGACATCGCCCGGTGCGGTGGTACGCGAATCAATGCTCCAGCCGGTGGCGCGTGAGGCGAACGCAGCGGCAGCGCCCAGCCATTCCGCATCGGTCGCTTGCCGGACCTCGGCGAGGGAGATCTCCATCTGTCCTTAGGCCTGCGCGTTCTGCTTATTGCGGCCGTAGCCGAACCCGCGCAGCACGCGGCGGGCGACCTCGCGATCATCGAAGGGAATAGGACCGTCTTTCAAAATCTGGTACGTCTCGTGGCCTTTGCCGGCAAGAATCACCACATCACCGGGCGCGGCGGTCTCGATGGCTTTGCGAATGGCGCGCTCGCGGTCGGGTTCGGCCGTGTGCGGCGTATCGTATCGGCTCAAGCCGACCATGGCGTCATTCATGATCGCAAGCGGATCTTCGCTGCGCGGATTATCGGAAGTGAGCACGACGTAGTCACTCAACTCGGCGGCGGCCATGCCCATGAGCGGCCGCTTGGACCGGTCACGGTCGCCGCCACAGCCAAACAGCGTGATGATGCGCTTGGGCTCCATAGCGCGCGCCACAGAAATCACATTGCGCAATGCATCGTCAGTATGCGCATAGTCCACGACCACCGCAAAGGGCTGGCCTTCTTCTACTCTTTCAAATCTCCCCGGAACTCTCTGCATTTCTTTCAATCCCTTCTGAATCTGATCGACGCTCAAGCCGAGCGTCAGGGCCGCGCCGCAGGCCAGCAATATGTTGTAGACATTGATGCGGCCCACCAGCGGCGATTCCACGACAAACTCGAGCTTTTCAGAGGCCACGCGGAAACGCAGGCCGCTGAAGCTCGCTTCCACGTCGCGAGCCAGTAGCGATTTGCCCGGCCCAGGATCGTTCAGCCCGTACCACCAGACCTCGGTTTCTTTGGAGATCCGGAGCCGGCGAACGGCTTCATCATCGCTATTCAACACCGCGAAGCGGGGGGGAGGACCGCTCCGCGGCGTGAACAGTAACTGCTTGGCGTCGAAATACGCTTCCATCGTCTGGTGATAATCGAGATGGTCGCGCGTGAAATTGGTGAAGCCGGCGGTATGGAAGTTCATCGCATAAATGCGCCCCAGGTCGAGCGCATGCGAGGACGCTTCCAGCGTGGCATGCGTGCCGCCCGCTTCGACCAGCTCGCCGAACATGCGAAACAGGTCGAGCGATTCAGGCGTCGTGTTCACGGCGGGCAGCACGCGGCCGGCGAGATGATATTCGATGGTGCCGATCAGCGCGGTGACTTTTCCGGCAGCGCGCAGCATGGCGTCGAGCAGCATCGTGGTGGTAGTCTTTCCGTTGGTGCCGGTGATGGCCGTGAGCGCCAGCCGTTCGTCCGGTTTGCCGTAGAAATTGCGCGCCGCAAGCGCCAGCGCTTCGCGGCCGCGAGGGACTTGCAGCCAGACGCCGCGGAAACCGGCTGGCGCCGGACGATCGGCAATAACCGCGAGAGCGCCTTTTTTCAGAGCTGCATCCGCAAACTGAGCGCCATCCACTTTGGCGCCGGAGAATGCGAAGAAGAGATAACCCGGCGCAACTTTGCGGCTGTCATAGGCAACACCGGTGATATCGACAGCCGGAATTGTTCCGCGAACCAGTGGAACGCCTTCCAGGACGGATTCTAGCTGCATTTAGCACCGCCTCATCGCGCAAACCTCACGCGAACGTGTTCGCCGGGAATCAGGGAGGCTCCGGGCGGAGGAATTTGGGTTTTGGCCAAGCCTTCGCCAAGCATGTCTATTTCTATGCCCTGAGCCGCAGCTTCGGCAATCACATCTCTTACGGTCTTGCCAACAAAATTCGGCGCTTTCGGCGCATTGGGATCGACCCACGTATCCTGACCCGCGGCGTCCTTTAACTCCTCCGGCGTCAGAGGATCGGACAGCGCGGCGACCTCGTCGGAATCGGTTTCCTGGCTCTTGCTCTTGTGCTTCGCCAGAATCTCCTGTTTCGCCAGGATCTCGTCTATTTCTTGCGGCACATCGCGCATAATGCCCAATCGGCCTAAAGCGGACGACATCACCCGGGTAAACGCGGGTCCGGAGGCGGCGCTACCGAAGCCGGCCACGCCGGTCGTGCCGCTGACCGTCACCACGACTACGACGGCGGGATTCTGCGCCGGACCGTAGCCCAAAAACGATGCGTTGTAGCGATGCGTATATACGCGATGCGCGTAGTCGTAAATCTGCGCGGTTCCGGTTTTGCCGGCGATAGTGTAGCCGACCACATGCAGGAGATGTCCGGTTCCGAAAGGCTCGGAAACCACACGGCGCATCATTCTGCGCATGGTCATGACGGTGTCGGAACGAAGAACGCGCACCGGATCGGGACGATCGATTTCGAGCTTGGGGCCGCCCGGTGTCTGTTCCCAGGCGACCAGATGCGGATGCACCAGGAATCCGCCGTTGGCAATCACGCTTCCCAGCTGCGCCAACTGGAGCGAGGTCACGCTGATTTCATGCCCCATCGGCACGGAGCCGATCGAGGTCGGCTGCCACCGTTTGAGTGGCCGCACCAGGCCCGGCGCTTCGGCGGGAAGCTCAATCCCGGTCCGCGTGCCGAACCCCAGGCGGCGGATATATTCGTACAGCTTCTCGTTACCCACTTCCATGCCGATGCGAATCGCGCCAATGTTGCTGGAACGCGCCAGTACGTCTTGCATGGAAAGCACTCCGTTCGGATGCGAATCGTGGATCACGCGTCCAAACATGCGCAGGACGCCGCCGCCGCAATTGATGATGCTGTAGGGCGTTAGATTGGTGGTTTCGAGCGCAGCGGATAGTGTGACAATTTTGAAGACCGATCCTGGCTCGAACGGCGCGACCACAGCAAGATCCTCGCGTCCAACCGGCTTTTCACCGATCGCCAGATGCGCGTTAGGATCGTAGGTCGGATAGTTTTCAAGCGCCAGAACTTCCCCGGTGCGTGGATCCATTACGATAATGCTGCCGTGGTCGCCGTGATTCTTGACGACGGCGTCGCGAAGCGCCTCCTGCGCGATGTAGGCGAGCTCGCGATCGATGGTCAAGCCGATGTTTTTGCCCATGCTCGGGCTCTTGACAACTTCCGATTCGTACGATATGGCTTTGCCGTCGCGCTCTATACGTAATGATCCGGGCTTGCCGGAAAGGTCCTTGTTCAGTTTCGCTTCAATCCCAGCGACTCCTTTGCCGCTGCCATTGACGTTTCCGATTACATGAGCGGCAACGGCGCCGTTCGGATAGGTACGCACACTGCCTTCGCGGAGTTCGAGCCAGTCCAGATCCATGGCTTTCAAAGCGGCGACTTGTTCATCGGTGACCTGATCGTCGACTACGAAATAGCCGCCTTTGGATCGTTCAAGATCGGACTGCAGCTCGCTGGCGTCAAGACCGAGTATCCGCGCGAGTAACGCGGCGGCGAAGCCCTTATTCGGAATACGGCGCGGGTTCACAATAACGCGATGAGAGCTCGAGCTGATGGCGAGAATGTTGCCGTTGCGATCGAAGATGGATCCGCGCGGAGCGCCAATAGGCCGATAGGATTCCTGCTGGCGTCTGGCAAGGCGCAGGAAATCATCATGCCCGAGAATTTGCAGGCCGAAAAGCCGGGCAACGACAATAAAGGCCCATCCCAGCAGGATGAGCCCCAATATTACTGCGCGCTCTTGCGTCTTAGTAAGCGGCGGCAGGTCCATATGTTGCTGTCATGTGGGGCGGACGTCCTCGTCCGCGGCCGACGTCCTCGTCGGCCTTCTCGATAGTGTTGCAAACAGAGCAAGCCGGACGGGGACGTCCGGCGCGGGTCAGGAGACCCGCCCCACGATTCTGTCCGTTTCTGAGAAAACTGAGCGGCATTGGGTTGGCAACCTACGGCCGATTGGCAATCGGCCTCCCCCGCTCGTTTTCTATGCCGCTTACGTCAACGGCATTGGGCAGGGGTGCCTGCGCCATAATTCACCGCGCCGCGGGCAAGCTGTTGCGCGCTTCGGCATTAGCCGTGGCGCCGCCCTGCAAAGTCTCTAACTGCTGCGGCTCGGGCTCAGCCATCTTCAAGCTTTTGGCCAATTGGCGAAGCCGTTCGGGACTCACCAACTTAGCTTGCGTGGCCTCCAGCTTGGCCCGCTGCTGCTCGAGCTGCACTTTCTCCTCGCGCAGGTTTTGCAGCGTAAACCCGGCGGTGATGTTATACGCGGTAGGCACCAGGCCGGCGATCACCAAAAGCGCGGCGACAAAGCCGGTGGCCATGGAGTTGCTGCGGGCGCGGCGCGCCGCCGGATCCACGGCGCGAATCACGCTGCTGTTATCAATTCGCTTCACGAAGAGGTATACATCTTCATTCGCGATCGGGCGTAAGCGCGCGTCATCCGCGCGTGTCCAGACTGCCGGCGGAGCTTCGGCCAGCTCCCTGACGCCGACGAAACGATTTACGAAAGTTGCCAATGACGCCATGTGTGTTATCCCTTCAATTCCTTAAGCCCGTTCGAGTGCTCGCAACTTCGCGCTGCGTGATGCTGAATTCTCCGCAACCTCCTGGTCGCTAGGTCTGACCACGTGTTTGGTCAGGATCCTTGCGTTACCGGTCCGCTCCAGGCTTTGAAACGCCCGCTTCACTTTCCGGTCTTCCGTCGACATAAAGGTCAAGACTACAAACCGCCCACCCGGTTTCAACTGCGGCGGCACATTCTCAAGCAGTCCATCCAGCTCTTCTAACTCTTCGTTCACTTTCAGCCGCAGGGCCATGAATGTTTGCGTCGCCGGATGAATTCTCCCCGTTCGCGGCACGGCCTGCTCGATAACCTCCGCCAAACGGTCAGTGGTCAGAATAGGCCGTGCGCGAACGATTGCTCTGGAGATTCTTCGCGACCTCCTTTCTTCACCGAACTCATAAAGCAGATCGGCGAGCGCCCTCTCGGGCAGTTCATTCACGAACTCCTGCGCGGTGTGCCCCTGGCTGCGATCCATCCGCATATCCAAGGGCCCTTTTTCCATTAGCGAAAATCCCCGTTCCCCGCTACTCAATTGATACCGGCTGACACCCAGGTCCGCCAGCACTCCATCCACCATCGAAAGCCCGTTGCTTTCGAACGCCTCAGGCAGCTTTGAAAAAGCGCCGTGAAAAAACCGTACCCTGGCGGCATAGGCCGCCGTCGCCTCACGCGCCAGCTCGAGCGATTCTGCATCGCGATCGCAAGCCAGCACCCAACCCGTCGTGAGCCGCGCGGCGATGGCTTTGGTATGACCGCCAAGACCCGCCGTCATGTCGACGTACACACCATCCGGCCGGATCGCCAGATATTCCAGCGACTCCGCCAGCATGACCGGATAGTGCTGCCACGCCATACACGCCCATCACAATCCCTTCTTCTGCTGCGCTTTGAGCTTTTCTGCCAAGCCCATCTTGGCGGCTTCCAAACGCCGCTCGTATTCACTGCTGCGCAGCACGTTGATACGCCCTTGAAAGCAGCGCAAACAAATTTCATTCCCCTCCAACCCTAAAATCTTCCGCAGGTCGGCCGGCAACGTGACGCGGCCTTGTGCATCCACGTCCGTGTCCTGGCCATAATTTGCCGCAATCAGCGCGATATCGCTTCTGTCGTCGAAATCTTCGCCCGGCTCCTGCAACATTTTTTCCGTCTCTCGCCACACCGAAAGCGGATAGATTCTCGCTTCCGCCTCGTCGAGCGTAGTGATAAACACTTTTCGCTCGCCTAAACCCTCCAAATACTGCACAATCGAAGCAGGGAGCTTGAGTCTGCCTTTGTCGTCGACACTGACACGGAAAACACCGCGTGGGGCATCCTGTGCCGGCGACGCCGACCTCGACTGGCCAATCTCTTCCACTCAGGTCCTATTTGGTCCGAATCGGACCACTGGTTAGATAGTTGCATCCGGCTGAAAAGATTGCAATACCTTTTCTACAAATTTTTGTATCTTCGTCTTTTATACGCCTAAAAGGTGAAAATACGTCCGTTTGGTACCACCGGAATTTGTGGGGCGTAGGGTGATTTTTGGGAGGCTACGCTAACGCGCGCTGTTCATTTCCGCGATTAATCGCTCGGATTCTGCCATATCGCGGTTCAGATCGCGGAGCTGTTGGCCCTCGACCTTCACTTCGGCGAGGAGAATTTCCCATTTGTGGCGTTCTTTCTTCATTTCGTGGCGCTCTTGTCTGCGGGTTTCATTGGCCTGAGCATGCCGTTGCCGTTCGAAGCCAATTTCGGCTTTGCGCTTTTCGGCTCTTAGCTTTAGTAGATCGTTCAGGGCTTTGTGGAAGGCGCGCTCGTGCGTGGTCTGGTAGCGCAGGTAGAGGGCGAGCTTGCACTCGTCGATGATTTGGCCGGTGGTGTAGTCGAAGCAGGCTTCTTCCAGGCGCATGGCGCGATGGCGCAGCCAGTGGTGCTCGGCCATGGCCTGGACGAGTGTTTCTTCGGTGGGAGTTGTAGGTTGGTGCTCCTGCTGGAACTCGGCCAGGAGTTTGAGATAGTCCGTCTGCGATTCGCAGGGGAGCACCCAGAATTCGCTGCGAGGGGTGAGGCCGTGACGGAAATTGTTGCGCGCGGCGGCGGCTTTTCCGGCTGACGTAACGGGGCCGGTTGACAGTTGTGCATTCGCCTGGTTGGCGGCGATCTGCGCTTGTGTAGACATACGCCCACAAGTTTCGCGAGGGGCTGTGCGGGCCGAGGGGCTTGGCGCAGGCGAAGATATTGAAAGATATGGTGTATATTTTTTCTTGAAAATTTGTGATTGGCGATGAGGACCCTGCGGGTCATCAAGAGAAGGGATGAAAAACGGGGTGAGGGATCTTAAGAAGATGCCACCCGGCGAAGCAGAGGCTGAACTACGTTTGGAGCTGGTGAAGCCCGATTGTGATGTAGCCCGGGCACGTTGCTCGGGAAGAGGAATTGTCGTCTCCGCCAGCGGCGGAAGAACACGCGTAGCAATATCGTTAAACCCATGACCCGGTGTCCTTCGCACGTGCGAGGGAGCGGTTTTTACCCCGGGCTGCTAGGGGGCCTGATACCAAGCGTCGAGACGAGTCTAAGGCTAGTCTCGACGGCGGCACGCAGGAGTGCGCAATGCCGTTTACTTAAGCGGCATAGAAGACGTTTCAAGGAGGGCCGATTGCCAATCGGCCGCGGCTTACCAAGCCGCCCCACATGGCAAAGGTCTCAAACTCCGGTTACTTCAGGCTTAAGTAAATGACATTGCGCAAGAGTGCGTGCGCCACGGCTCAACCTTCGACGACGAGGTTGTTCGTCACTTTAAAGACGCCGGGAACGCCGTTGGCGCGAATATTTATGAGATTCTTATCTCCCTGATTGGCAACCACGCCTTCAAGTGTGACGTTGCCGTTCTTCACAATGATGTGAATTGAGGGGAGCGCGCGGTGGCCGTAGCGATCGCCGATTTGCGGGTCGCCGTAAATAGCGCGGTAAACCGCTAAACGAATGCGGTTATCCTGCGGCGAAAGCGGCAAAACCTCGATTTGATTGTCAACTTGTGTCACGCCCTCAATCCGCTTGACGACGTTTTCTGCATCGGATTTCAGGGTGGGTCGAGTTACAGATCCTAGTAAAGTCACCATACTGCCATTGATGCGAAAAGCCAAGTCGTCAAAAATCGAGTAATACGGCAGCATGAGGAGCTCATGGCGAACCTGCTGCGCCAATCTGGATTGATTAGCGGGGCCGGCCACGTAGGGATCGTTGTGCGCGGACTGGGCCAACAACGAGCCTGGCGCGGCAAGAAGGGCCATGGCTATAAGTGGAGTGACGATTGCTTTCATAATCTGTTCCTTTTTCTCCACTTATTAAGATTCCGCAAACCGGCGGAAGTTACAAGAGGTGGATTACGAGGCGCGCGGCGCTTCTTCGAAAGCCACTAGCCCCTTGCCGCTCGACAACTTGGTTTTTTTGCAGCGGACGATCTGGCCCGGCTGGAATTGCCAGGTTTCTCCGGCGGGCATTT
>JAICIH010000120.1 GCA_025924475.1 Bryobacteraceae bacterium | reverse complement strand
TCGGAAACACGATCCAAACGGTAAAAGGGCAAGCCCGCTTCGACCGCCTTGGCCCCGCGCGAGAGACTCGCGCCGAGATCTCCGTCGCCGGTGATGCGATCGAGTTCGTTCAGCTCTTGTGCGGCGTCTTGCAGCGCTTTACAAGCGGCCTGAATAGCGCGCTGTAAACGATTGTTCGGAAGCTCGTGCAGCGGTTCGCCGCTCGGCTTAGGAGCATCTGCCCTGACGAGGATGCGCTGGCGCGGGTCGCCGGGCGAAAGCGGCAAGAGATTGGGCCAGGCGGGCGCGTCCGTGGAGGCGTCCAGATATGGCAAGAGCGCATCGTCGACGCGCAGGAGGGAAAGGGAAATGCCCGCGGCTTCGAGCGATGTGACGAATGTTCCCGGATACACGCGCTCGATGATCGCTCCGCGATCGCGAAGTAAGGCGAGCGCTTTGCGAGCAAAGATGGCCAATTCCATATTCGTCGTTGCCCCCAGATTATTGATGAGAACCGCAACACGATCGCCCACCGCGAGCCGGTAGCCGGACAATAGCCGACCGAGCATTTGCTGCGCTAACTCGTCCGCCGGCTGGAGTGCGGCGCGCTCGGCTCCCGGTTCGCCGTGGATTCCGAGCCCAAATTCAATCTCGTCATCGGCGAGCACGTAAGTCTGCCGGCCCGCCGCGGGGATGACGCCGGCGGACAAGGAAAGGCCGACGGTCGCCACATTGCCGGCCGCTTGGCGCGCCAGCGCTGCCACTTCGGAAAGTGTTTTACCGGCCGCGGCCGCCGCTCCCGCAATTTTGTGAACCAGCACAGTGCCAGCCAGGCCTCGCCGTTCGACGCGCGCCTGAGTGGCGGCAAGCGCGACATCGTCGGCTACCAATACCGTTTCTATCTCCATGCCTTCGGCGCGCGCCATTTCAGCGGCCAGGCCAAAGTTCAGACGGTCGCCGGTATAGTTTTTGACAATCAGCAGAACGCCGGACTTTCCTCCTACGGCGCGGATGGCCGCCAGGACAGCAGCGGGCGCGGGCGATGTAAATACCTCGCCTGCCACGGCCGCGCTGAGCATTCCGGCGCCAACGTATCCGGCATGTGCCGGCTCATGGCCGCTGCCTCCGCCTGCAACCAGCGCCACTTGCACATCGCGGACTTGATCGGCGTCCGCACGGATCACTACGGAATGAGGCGAGAGCAGCGCGAGATTCGGATACATCGCCATGAGGCCTTCCACCATCTCGCCAACCACAGCTTCCGTACGATTGATGAGCTTCTTCATCAGGTGTCTCTCTTATTCGTCGCATACCGTATCTGCGTATCGCTGAGTACAAACCTAAAAACGTACTCCGTTGCCAGTGCGACGTCGCCGATCGGCGGCCGGCGTCCCTGAAAGCGAAGCATAAGCGGAAGGGATTCAGGCCGGGCTCAAACCACCGGACAAGCTGTAGACTGCAGCTTCTCAAGAGCGCGAAAATATGAGAACACAGGAATGGATCGAAATCTGGTAATAGAAAGGCTCAAGCAGCATGAACCGGAGTTGAAGGCCGCCGGAATAGTACATTTGCGTTTGCATGGTTCTGTTGCTCGTGGTGAAGCGTCCAATACGTCGGATGTCGATTTGATTGCGGATTTCGATCCGGCGAAGCCACTGTCTCTGCTGGACATGGTAGGTCTGGAAAATCGACTGTCCGATCTGCTTGGCATACATGTAGACCTCTCGCCGGCCCACACGTTGAAAGCACCCGTCGCAGCCAAAGCAGCCAACGAGGCCGTCCTTGCCTTTTAGAGAACCATGGCTTCCGCTTCAGGACATTTTGGATGCAATCGCTGTACGCAAGCACTGTCAATCCGGAATCAATAGAAAGATTTAATTTTCCAGCGACATCTTCCTGGTCAATTCCATCGCTGCTTCCGGAGTAGTGCTCGTACCCATTTCGGTATCCACATAGCCCTTGTAGTTCAGCTCGCGCAGCACGCGGAGGATGTAGGCGTAGTCGATCTCGCCGGTTCCAGGTTCCTTGCGCCCAGGAACTTCGCCGATCTGCACCAGCCCGATCCAGCCTTTCCCGAGACCTTCCCGAAGATGGGTGGCGATGTTTCCCTCCATCAATTGCAGGTGGTACATGTCGAAGCAGATTTTTACGTTCGGATGCGCCACCTCGTCGATAACCGGGAACGCCACGGCGGCGGTATCCAGCGCCATACGCGTCTGGCCCGGCCGCGTGCTGAGGGGCTCCATCACCAGCGTCACGCCCTCTTCCTTGGCGATGTCGCCTGACTTGCGCAATCCGCTGACGATCTGGGCACGCTGCGTTTCCCAAGGAACGTCCGGTTGCACCTGACCGACAAAGATGATCGGCTGCGCGCCGCCGAATGTCGCCGCAATTTTCGCCCGCTCTTTGATCTCCTCGAGATATGTCTGTTCCTGGCCTGGCTTAGTCAGACCCGTGGAACTTCCCGCGCGCGCGGTCCCCGATATGCTGGCGCATTTTAAGCCGGTCCGCTGCTGCACCTTGAGCATGGCCTCGCGCTCCTGTTCCGACGCGCTCCAAAAGCTATAGGCACGGAAGCCCTGCGCCGCGACGATCTCCATGCGCTGCGGACGCGGCATGGTACGGGGAAACATGATTTCGATATTGATCGAAAGCGTGTACGGCGGCGGAGTGGAAGCAGCGCGGGCCGATGCTGTTTCGAGCGCCAGGGGAATCGCTGCGCCGGAAACGATCCATTCGCGGCGGCTAATCGGTATTTTCATCCGCTTCATCTTCTCACTGGCGAGAAGATGACCCTCCGCAAACCGCGACTGCCGATTAACCCTATCTTCCGCGGCGCGTTCGCGCAGCTTTCCGGCCTGCGCTTCGCAACCCCGCGTGGCCCTTGGTGCGCACGGCCTTGCGGGCCGCGTTTTTCCGGCTCGCAGAGCCACGTTTCGTGGCGCTGGTCTTCGCCTGCCGGGAAAGCGCCTCGTGCGATGCCGCTCCCCTGCCTTCGCGCTTAAGGGCGTTCTCGGTCGCGCGCGATCTTTTGGCCGACGGCTTCCGTCCGGGCGACGTTTGCCCTTTCGCATAGTCGCGCTGCGCCTGCTTCCGCGTCCTCTTCGATGCCGCGCCCTCCTTCGGAGCAGGTAACTTCACGCCGGCGCGCCGGGCCTTGGATAACCCGATCGCAATCGCTTGTTTGGTGGAGCGGGCGCCATGCTTGCCTTCTTTCACATGCTCAATTTCCTCGTGGACAAATTCGCCGGCTTGCGTCGACGGCGCTTTGCCCTCCCTCGCATCTTTTCGGGCTCTTTCAACGACCTCTTTCTCTGGCACGCAAAACCTCCGTCAGATGCTCCTTGCAATTGTGCGACCGGGAAGCGCGCGGCACGCAATCAAAACAGCTTAGGGAGATATGCTGATCGCCCGGGAGTATTTTCTACCAGGTTCCTTGGTGTTGTTTTGCAAGTATAATGGCATCCGCAAAAGAAGACTCATTGATGAAACGCCGAAATTTTCTAGCACTCTCCGCGGCAGCCGCAGCCGCGCCCAGCAGTTTTGCGTTCCAAGCCGAAAAAAGCAAATTGAAGATTACGGGCATTCGGCTCGTAAAGACCCGGCCCAAACGTCCGCTGCCGGAATATACGCCTTCGTCCACGGCCTGGTCGACCAACGGCGTCGAAGTGGCCAGCCCAATGTCGATTTATCCGCAATACAAAGCCACGCGGTCGTTGTTTCTTCCGGACCCGGGCAAAGTCCCTGCTTTCACGGTGGAGGTTACTACCGACAAAGGACTCAAAGGCTATGGCTCCGGCGGACCGGGCGGAGGCACGATCGTGGAGGAGCATCTGAGTAAGTTGATCCTAGGGAAAGATCCGTTCGACACAGAGCGCAACTGGGATATCATGTGGCGCTCGACGATGTCCTACGGACAAACCGGTGTGACGATGAACGCAATCAGCGGCGTAGATATTGCGCTGTGGGACTTAGTGGGTAAAGCGCTGAACATGCCGGTCTATAAGGTCATCGGCGGAGAAACGAAAGAAAGAATTCCTTCTTATTGCACCGGCAACGATCTGGAGCAGCATATCGAGTTTGGCTTCAAACGGGTGAAACTTGCTATTCCAAAAGGTCCTGCCGACGGCCGCGACGGCATGAAAGCAAACGAAGCGCTCGTGAAGCATGCCCGCGAATTGCTCGGGCCGGAAGGCGACATCATGCTGGATTGCTGGATGTCCTGGACGGAACGCTACACGATCGAGATGGCGGAAATGCTGGCGCCGTACCGTATTTTTTGGATGGAAGAATGCCTGCCGCCGTACGATTATGCGGGTTTCGGCCGCCTCCGCGAGCAAATCAAATCCACCCGGATTGTCACTGGCGAGCATGAATATGGCCGCTACGGTTTTCGCAATCTGCTGGAGCATCACAGCGCGGAAATCTGGCAGCCGGACATCCATTGGTGCGGCGGGCTGACCGAATTGCGTCACGTCGCCAATCTCGCCGCGGCATACGACATACCGGTGATGCCTCATGTCGGCGGAGTGCGAGACTGCGTGCATTTCATCATGGCCACGACCAATGCACCTTGGGCTGAACTATTCATGCCTAGTCCGGGAGGGCCAAAGGAAGTCTACCGGCGGTGGGAGGAGGACAATCAGATCTCGCGCGGTCCGGAAGGCATTTATACGAGACCTTCGGAGGAGCCCGGCTTCGGTTGGGATTTCGAGGTGGCGAGTTAACCCAATGTTGTTTAGTGGGGCGGACCTCCTGGTCCGCGGCCGACGTCCTCGTCGGCCTCTTCGATTGTGTTGCAAACAGAGCAAGCCGGACGGGGACGTCCGGCGCGGCTCAGGAGAGCCGCCCTACTTGAACTTCTTTCGCTCAGAGGCGGTCCCAGGAGTTGCTCCCACGAAATTAGCTCGAGGTTCCGCAGCTTGCTATCCCCGCGTACCAGGTAAACGCCGTTTCTGGTAACCAGCAATTTCCCGTGTGGTTCGGGAATTCTTGAAAGGTCATTACCGCTGCGAGACCGGACACCCATGCCGCCATTCTAGCCAATTCAGGCCCTAGCCGTCTCTTCTCCTCACACCTTATTCCTCTGAAAAATCTGAAGGATTTATCGATATTTCTCTCCAGGAGGTACTGGTTATGAGAGACCGTATCGAGGACGTTACTGCCGTAACGAGAAGCGCAAATATCCCGGAGGCGGAGCTGGCGCCGTTCACATCGCGCGGCGTCTTGGGAATTGCGGACAGGGCGGAACTCTCGCTCACCGCCCAGGCGCGTTTGCTGAAAGATCGCGGAGCAAGCGTGGAAGAGATTGCATCGCAACTCGGCCTGACGGTCGCCATTGTCGAGGGCGATCTAGGTGTGCACCATGGCACCAGCCCCGGCGAGCCCCTGTTGAAATAGCAATGTAAGCGCGCCTGCTTCGCGTACACTGGAGCAGCGCGCCGATGATCGACATCCACTCCCATATCCTGCCCGGGCTCGACGATGGCGCCCAGACCATAGAGGAGAGCGTCGAGATGCTCGCCATGGCCGCTGCATCCGGGACGACCGATATCGTGGCCACTCCCCACGCCAACGGTACGTTTCGCTTCGAGGCCGAGCGGATCGAACAACTGTTCCGGGATTTATCCGAAAGAAACACGACCTCGGTGGTCCTCCACTTAGGCTGCGATTTCCATCTGAGCTACGAAAATCTTCGCGACGCTATAGAGAAACCGCGCAAGTACACGATCAATCGAGGTCCGTACTTAATGGTGGAACTTCCGGACGCGATTGCCCTTGCGGGAGTAGGAAACGCTTTCCATCAACTCAGGAAGGCCGGTATCCTGCCGATCCTCACTCACCCGGAGAGAAACCGCTCGTTGCAGATGCAGCTTCCCGGCCTGGCACGTTTAGTTGTTGAGGGCGCTCACGTGCAGGTCACCGCACAATCGCTACTTGGTCGGTTTGGACACGCCGCGCAGCATGCCGCCGCCTCTTTGTTAAAAGCCGATCTCGTACACTTCATCGCCAGCGATGCGCACGATTGCATCGACCGGACTCCTGATCTTTCGCGTGCGTATGAATATGTCTCCAGCCGCTATGGAGAGCAGCGCGCAGACCGGCTATTCATTCACAATCCAGCCGCTGTTCTGCGCGGAGATCCGCTGCCTGCGGACTCATTCTCGGGATAGACCCGTAGTGAGTCAACCCAGACTTTGCCGGCGATCTTGCTATCGAACTTGAGCGAGGCATCTCGGATGGGCTCCACTTGCACTACCGCGCTTTCCTGAGCGATTTCGAAGGTTTGCTCTATCTTTGTCCAGTCCAGGCTACCTCGCAAAAATTCCGTTTTACTATCCAGCGCGCCGGCGGGTTGAAAGACACGAAGGCCGATGCCTTGATCTGTCGTAATTCCTTCCGTTCGAACGAAAGCTTCCAAATGCCAGCGTCCTTTTGTGAGGACGGCCTGTTGCCATGGGCCGTGGTAGTTGACGTTCGCCGTGCCGTCGAAGGCGAGCTCGAGCGCCCATTTGCCGTTCTGCGCGCGGCCGGAAACGCGGCGTGCTTCCACGTCAGGAGTGGGTTCGATATGCCAATCGAACGGCGAAGGTTGCGGCGTAAATTCGAAGCTTCCGTTATAGATCCAGTTTGTCCGCCGATAATCACGTGCATCACGCCGATTCGCCTGCGCCCAGATTTCCGCGGCTGGCGTGTCTTGCCGGTTGCGCAGCAGAAAGCTGACATACTCGCCCGTCAGACGTTTATCCTGAAAGCCTTGCCTGACGATTGCATTCCACGCCGCCGCCGCGTCCGCTGTCTCGGTTCCTTCCATCAAAAAGCGCAGGAACGCTTGCGCCGGCGCGCGGTATGGCGGAATTCCCAGCGTAAGAATTTCCTCCATTGAAATGCCGCTGCGGGCATAAGTGAGGAAGACGGGCGTGTAATAGCTGGCGAGTTGCGGGTCCTTGAGAATCTCGGCGCTATATTGCAGAGTTTTCCGAAGGTCGCCCGCGGAGAACCAGAAATTCGCGGCGCGCATGAGAATGGCCGGATTTCTCGGTCCTGCTTCCACGGCGCGCGCGAAACAATAGCGCGCCTGCTGGACATCGCCGGCGTGAAATAAAGCTTCTCCGAGATTGGCCCAGCGGTATGCCGATGCGGGATCGAAATCGAGCGCGCGCTTCAGCTCGGCGACGGGCGCTTCCGCGTGGCCGTTGGCGCTGTCGCGCAGAAGTCCGCTCACACGTGCGTCCGAAAATTCTTCGGGACAGAGCCAGGCTGCACACCATCGCTCGGCCGTTGCTCCCGGCCTCGCCAGGCCGAATAAAAGGCTGATACCGCCGTAAATGGCCAGCGTGAATCCCAGCCCTACGGCCCAAACTCGAATTGCGCGACTCCTCTCCCGTTCAATGATATCGGCATTTCCCAATTTTGGGTTGTCATACGCTGTCCTACGTGCCGCTAACGTTCCGCCTCTTGAATATGTAGTAACCAGGGCCTATAATTGTGCTTCATTCTTCGCAAAGGGAAACTTATGTATCGCCAAATTCTGCCGGTTGTGCTCGGTCTTCTCGGCTCTCTCTCCTTTGCCGCCACGCCCGTTGCGAGCGTCTCGACATCCGAATCGTTCCGTCTGGACGGCCGCTCCGTTTCGGCAAAAGGCGTGGCCTCATGGCCGCTGGTAATCGGTGACGAACTGGCAACAGGCACGGCGCCCGCCCAGATCTCGTTTCGCGATGGGAGCAGCATCGCGCTGGCGGCGGAGTCGAGCGCGAAGATCTCGGGAACTTCGGCTGCACCGGTGTTTGTGCTGGTCTCGGGCAGCCTGGATTACAACCTTGTGAAGAATTCGAAAGTGTCGGTCACGCGGGCGGAGCCGCCCGCTAAATCCAAGAAAGGCAAGGTAGCGGTTGTGGCGGCAGCAGCTTCGGCGGCTGCGATTGCGCCGGCTGTAGTGATGGCGAGCGCCCATTCCGCAGCTACCGGTACGCTTGCCGGCTCGTCGGGCGCCCCGGCATCTACAGCTTCTACCGCCGCCGCTGCCGCCACAACCGGCGATCCCGAACTGGCGAGCCCGTCCCTGTTACGGTTGCCGCCTGTTAGTCAACACCAGTAAGTGTAAGTTCAATCCGTCATCCGAATCGGAGTCCATAGAATGCACTGTTCTCAATTTCTACGCCTGAGTTTGCTGCCGGGGCTGTTTTGCGCGGTTCTCGCGGCCGACTCCATCTCGCCCGTCTACGTTTCTCTCGGGCCGAATCCGTTCGGCTCGCCTAATTATGCCGCCTATACCGCCAATGCGCAGGCCGCTGTTTTGGCGGGCGGCGGAAATATCGGAGATTTCAACGCGAGCCCCACGGCTTATAACACGATTACAAATGCGTCGATTCCCGATATGTTGGTGGACGGCAATTTCGCGAATTGGCGCGGCGTTGCCAATCCGGCTCCTCCCTTCGATACCGAGCTCGGCACCGTCGCTTTTTTCAGCGTGGTGATAACCGGTAATGGCACCAATAACCTCAGCCTTTCGCAGATCACCTTCACCCAGGGCGATACCGATCTCGTGGCCCCGAATTATTTTGGAAATCCAGCCTACGGCGGCACCCCTGGCGGTTCCTACGCCAGTTCGACTTATAGCTCGGATCACGTAGGCGTGTTAGCGGATGGCACTCTCATCACCTCCGGTGCCGCGACTCAGATGGTTGATAAGATCATCCTGACTTCGTTCAGCCTGGCCTTCGATGCCAGCTTCTACCCGGACGCCGGCCAGCAGCAAATCGACGAGGCTGTTGCGGACCTGAACACGCTAGGTACATTTGCGGTGAATGTCTGTTTCCAGGACGCGGCCGCAAGCTTGAATAGCTGTGGAAGCCTGAATGTCGCTCCCACGCCCGAGCCCGGGACGTTTGTGTTGATCGCGCCAGTGTTTGCGGCGTTCGCATTGATCTATTGGCGCCGGACGCGAGTCGCGTCATTGGGCTAAAACGCTCACCTGCACGCCGCATCCGGGTCGTTGCCGAGGCTAGATAGTACGTTCTATCTTTCTTTCGATTGCGTCACGAGACGACTCGCGCTATATTGAAAGCTACCAATTCATCGTAGTTTTACTAGTAAGCACTTCCTCGGGATACATGTATCTATGCGGATGCCTGGTACTCATTGGGAGAAGCAGCCGGTTACGGCGCAAACGCGACTTTTGCGAATAGAATTGCAGTTCTCCGCGTTTTGGAGTTTGCTGTGAATCCTGCTGAGACTGCGCTCCGTCTGGTGGCGCCGATTTACGAAGCAGCGACAGATCCAGCCCATTGGCCGGATATACTCCATCAGTTTGCAAACGAAGTAGGCGGCACCACAACCGGATTCCTGGTTCACGACGCTCCCGCGCGCCTTAACAATAGTGTCTCGGCTGTCATCAATGTCGACCCATCCCTGAAATCCGAATACGACGCCTACTATCACTCGGTCAATCTTCATGCCAGGAAGATCTCAACGACAGAATTTGAGACTGTATCTTCAAGCCAAAACTACATAGCTGAGAGCGAACTTCTGCAGAGTGAGTATTACAACGATTTCCTGAAACGTTACGAGCTATTTCATTTGTTAGCGGGCTTCGTCGCCGGAGATGCGAAGCAAAGCATCTCGATGTATTCCTTTCGATCGCTGCGCGCCGGACCTTTCAGCAACGAATCGTTCCAACTACTTCAGCTTTTAATACCGCATTTTCAAAACGCCGCGAAACTGCATAGCCGGTTGGGAGCGATGCATGCCGGAATAGAGTCGCTAAACACGTTATCGGCTGCTGTGTTTGCTGTGAATGTGGAAGGCCAAATCTTGCATATGAATGACTCCGCCTGCAGGATAGTCGAAGCAAACGATGGCCTAACTGCCCCGCTCGCGAAGATTATGACTTGGAGTCGCGGCGAGCACATAGAGCTACTTGCCGCTATCCATAACGCTTCGCGCGCGGCAATGGGAAACGGTTTGAAGGCCGAGGGCACGCTGTCCATTCATCGCCCTTCAGGAAAAAGGCCCTACGCGGTGCGCGTCAGGCCAATTCGTTCTTCCCGGCTATTGGGCGGCACGCAGACTTCTGGGGCAGTCGTTTTCATTGTGGATCCCGAATCGGCAGACCAGGTGGATCCTGACGTCTTCATTCGCAGTTTCGGATTAACACAGGCGGAAGCCAAAGTCGCCATAATTCTGATGAATGGGAAGAGCCTTGAAGAATGCGCCGCCGAGTTGAAGATCAGTATGAACACGGCCAGGACTCACCTGAAGCGAACTTTGTCCAAGACAGGCACCCAGCGTCAAGCGGAGCTGGTTCGGCTATTGCTCAAAAGCTTCGGGCGTTTGCGGAGTTAGCGCCTGCCTCATTAGTACACGTCTATCTGGTTGTACACCATTTGGGTGACGACGGGAGAGAAGGTTCCTTTTTATACTCGTCACTCGGAGGAAATTCCCTTGACGAAATTCAAGTTCGCTTTATTCATGTGTCTTTTTCTGGTTGCAGTGTTGGTTCTGCCAGTGTGCGCTTCCGCAGGGCCAAGCCTGTCTGCCTACAGCAGCGTTTCATCGTCTGAAAGCGTGATCAATCTTTTTACCGGTTCCGTCCAAAATGAATTTAAAAGCTACTGTGGAGCAGCATCCTGCACTGGCACGGCCCTAATCTGCTACACGGCAAGTTCCAGTCTTCCGGGCGGGATTTGTCCAGCATCTGGTGTTGTTGGAATAGTTGACTATCAGACTAGCTCCATCGCCGACTACGGTGTACTGAAATCATATGCGAGCGCAAGCAGTTTTTACCTCTCCTCTTCGGTACATGCGTTCAATGCGCAAGGCGTTGCGTCTTACGAGGATGAGTGGACAATACATGGAGGACAACCTGGAGATCCGGGAACGGCGGTTCTGGATGTCACAATTACAGGCGCCTTTGGTCAATCGGGGCGTGGCACGTCGTATGCCAGAGTGATGGCTTTCGATTCGACGAATAGGTTGATCGATAGTAGCCTCCCGCTAGTCTCTCCGGGCACGTATCAGCTCTCCATCCCCATGATCTTCGATCAGCCGTTCGACTATAAGCTTTCGCTGTTTGCCGTCAGTGATCTTACTGGTATCGGATCCGCGGCCGTCGATCTATCGCACACCGCACAAGTAACGGCCTTGGCTGTATTCGATAAAGGGAGCGCTGTTCCGTTTGACCTGAGCACAGCGTCTGGATCAGCTAATTTCACTAACCTATCGGGCACACCTGAGCCGGGTTCTCTCGCGTTACTAGCTGCCGGCCTTGGCTTACTGGGCTGGCGCGCCAGGCGGCGCTTCTCCACGGACCGCGAGAATTGATAGCTGCCGTCAGCGGCCTTTTAGCGCCGCCACAACCTGGACTCGCGTAGCCCGGACTTCCCATTGCTCGGCTTCGGCATAACTGTGATTGGCCCGAAGAACCGCGACAAAATCATTCAGAACCGAGAAAAGCTGCGGGTTGGTTGGTCCCCAAGCCTTTTCTAGTACTGAAATGGCGCGGCGATAGTACGGTTCAGCCTTCTCGTATTGGCCTTGCAGGGCATAGAGGGTTCCTAGATTGCGAACGGTGATTGCGATATCGGGGTGATCCTTGCCTTGGACCCGCTCACCGAGTTCCAAGGAACGGCAAAGTAAAGCCTCCGCTTCTTTAAAGTGATGTCTCTTTATGCTGATGCTTCCTAAGTTACTCAAATTGGAAATGGTTTTGGGATGCTCCGGCCCCAGACGCTTCTCGTCGATCGCCAGGGCTCGCCTGCAGAGCGCATCAGCCTTCCGATAGTTGTGCCGCTCCTGGTAGAGGGCTGCCAGGTTCGCAAGCACTGACGCTATGTTCGGATCATCGATCCCCAACGCCTTTTCCCAAATACCAATCGCTTTCTGGTAGAGCTCAACCGCTTCTTTCCAGTGATCCATTGAGGCTTCGACTTGTGCCAGATTATTCAAGATCGATGCGCAGTCGGGGTGCTCGGGTCCATACACACTCTCATCGATGGAAAGAGCGCGCTCGTAAAGACGTTCCGCTTCCTGGTTGTTCCCTAACTTATGAGAGATAACAGCCAGGTTGTCGAGATCGGCCGCTATTCGGGGATGCGATGTGCCGAGATTGCTCTGATCGAGCATGAGCGCACGCTGAAAAAGCAATTCAGCGGCAGAATACGAACCCTCCATAACCTTGACTGAAGCGAGTGTGATAACCGCGGCGGCTGTTCTCTCGGAGCCCGGACCGGTCATCTGCTCCGCAGCTCGAAGAGCTCGATTTGCGAACTGCTCGGCCCGGGCATAATCGCCTTCCTCCGAATAGAGCCGCGCCAGATGGTTTAAAACGGTGATCGCGACGCGATCTGTCGAGTTTTGTCCAACGAGAGAAAGAGCCCGCTCACATAGCCTTTTCGCCTCGATATTCCGGTGCTCGGCTTGATAGATTGTGCCAAGATTGACGAGGGCTTTCACCAGAGCGTTATCGCGTCCGCGAGGCGCCTTTTCCAGGATTGCGACCGCCTGGCTTGCCAAAGTTTCCGCTTCCGCCGCTCCCGCCTTGCGAAACAAGAGGACTGACGCAAGATTGGTCATGCTGACGCCGGCCTCGCGAGACTCCGGACCGAATAGTTGCTCTCTCATTTCAAGGGCCTGGCGATCCAAAGGCTCGGCATCCGTGTAGCGCGCCATGGCTTGGTACGTTGTACCAAGATCGCTCAAGATGCCGGCCAGTTTATCTCCACTAATGCCCGCGGATTCAGCCTCCTGTTTGCTGGCGAGTAGATCCTTCTCCGCCTGCCGGTAGTCCTCGCGCGCATAGGCGTCCTTGCCATGTTTATAGAGTTGATACCAGGATGGCTGGCTTTGCGAAAAGCATTGAGTGACGCAACATAGTGTGATGGTTATTGCCTGCAGAGTAACTTTCATAGAATCCGTTTCTGGCGTAAATGCTCCAACTTTGGGTATCCAAGCAAGCGTCTCCCAAGGGCGGCGCCCGCGACCTTCGGCCCGGGCGGTGATTTCTTGGTTACGTTGCTTTTAGGGCAAGGATAGGAGGAGCTCTCCCAACCTGTCGTCACCCAAATGGGTCACGCTGCTTGAGAAAGGTACTAATTGCGCCTGTCGCGCCCAATGCCGTTGACTTAAGCGGCATAGAGGACGAGCCGAGGAGGCCGTTGCCAATCGGCCGTGGCTTGCCAAGCTAATGTCACTTAGTTCTCCCGAATGGGGACGGCAAAAGTAGGGCGGCTCTCCTGAGCCGCGCCGGACGTCCCCGTCCGGCTTGCTCCGTTTGCAACACAACCGAGGAGGCCGACGAGGACGTCGGCCGCGGACCAGGAGGTCCGCCCCACTAAATTATAAGCGGCATTGGCTTACCGACCTACCTCACATGGCAGAGGGCTCGTTGACCATTTCCCAGATCCTGGCCAAATGATGATCGTCGTGCTCCGCGACGAAGAATAAATGATCGACGAGCCGCATGGGCTGTTTCAATCGGGGATGGAGAAGGGAACGGCTAAAGAGATCCGGCTCGAATGTTTCCACGCTCGCCAGTAAACGGGATCGCGCGGCGCGAAATTCGGCCAGAATTTCGTGCAATGGCCGGCTGTTGTGATTGGCTTCGTCCGTCTTGCGATTGCGTAAGTCGGCGAGTGTGAGTGTGCTGCCGCCAGTTAGAAAATCGTCCAGGCGCGCCATCCAGAGAGATTCCAAGTCGAGCAGATGGCCGGCGTGCTCCTGAGCGGACCACTTATTGTCCCGCTTATGCACTAACACGTCGTGCGCGACGCCTCGTAGCATCTCCTCTATTCGCGCCGGAGTGCCGCGCAGGCGGACGCACAAGTTAGGATATTGTTCAACCGGAAACGTGAATTCAAACTTTCTTTCGAACCAGGCAGGGACTTGACTCATGGCGTATTTCGAAGATCAGGTGCGGGCAAAGTAATCGTTGTCAACCGTCCGGTGGTCTCGCCTCGCAACCAGATGAACAGCGGTGCCCGTGGGTTCGGCGGATCGGGCAGGGGAACGCTCAGCGATTGTTGCTGGCCTTGGCCTGGAATTGGGACCGGCAGGTCCTGCACGTCGATTCCGGTGTTCTGGTCCCATCCCACTTTCCCAATCATCTCCAAATTGCTGCCTGTCAATTGATAACCGGTCATTGGCTTGGCCGTGGCCTGAAACGAATCTACTCGCGGCAGCCGGATAATATGCGCGATTTGGAAAGGCTGCGATGTTCCGCCGATGCCGTTATCCAGCATCGCCTCCAGTGTGCAGCCGGAAGGGAACGCGCTCGTATCGTAAGAAAGAAATAGTTGATCCTGCGATAACTGTTGTACGCTCCCGACCGCGTTCTGTTCGCCCAGGTGCAGCGCCGGATGCGCTCCCACGCCTTCGGCG
>JAICIH010000119.1 GCA_025924475.1 Bryobacteraceae bacterium | reverse complement strand
GTGTTCCATCACTTGGATGCTGACGTGCCGCATATAGCGGTCGGCCAGCACCGCATCGTAGTAGTCCGAGACTCTACCTAACGTGTTGCCGGCGATCGTAAGAGCGAACTCGAGCGCGGCGAACCACCAAAGATGCGAAGCTTCAACGGTTGTCTTCGACCAAAAAATGTCGGCAACTGCGCCAATGATGTAACCGGTAACCGCCGCGGTGCTTACCGGCACGAGCGCTACTCCGACCCGGCAGATCAGGCCTGCAATCACCACCCAGCGACCGGAATCCCACACAATGCGCAATACCGGGGGGACATTCTTTAATGCACCCAACCGGTCGCGCCATGCCGAAAAAAAAGCCTGATTATCTTCTACCGTCACCGTGACCTGGAGAAAACAACCATTATCGAGGGTCGCTTGGTAGACCCTGGATCGCCGCTAACCGTTACTTCTAAAGAAAGTTTCCCAGCGTAAGGTGGCGAATCAGTTCTTGTGGCGTAGCCAGGCGAGATTGCGGCGATCGCGCTTGGAGGGTTTGCCGGTGCGAAATGCTTCGAAGTGCGGCATGTTTTTGCGTTCTTCGGTAAGTTGCAGACGTAAGGCGCGGCTCGCCTCAGTCTCGCGGTAGAGGGTCTGGGCGACAGCCGCTGGGCCGCGCATTTCACTGAGTGTCAGGACTTCCACCTCGAAATCGCCGCTGTCATTCTTGATGGCGAGCAGGTCGCCAACCTTCACATCGCGCGAAGGTTTGGCGGTTTGATGATTGGATTCAATCCGGCCGAGTTCGCAGGCTCGTACGGCGAGGGCGCGGGTTTTGAAAAATCGCGCGGCCCAGAGCCATTTATCGATTCTCATGGGCAGTTCTGCCCCGCTTGCTTATCCGCAGCTATTTCTTATTTGGAGCCGAGCTTCTGCACGATCTCCAATGCCTTCTCCACGTGCTGATCGGGGGAGATCTTATCCTCCTTGGAGGAAAGCGTGGAAATGATCTTGTGATCCTTGCCGATGACGAAAGTTACTCGTTCAATGAAGTCATGGCCAATCTCGACGCCGCGTACGTCCTTCATGCCAGGCTTGCCGGCATTTGCCGCCAGATCGTAAGATTTAGCGATCTTGCCACCCTCGTCGGAAGCCACTGGAAATTTTCCCGCGCAATACTCCGGATCGGCCGAGAACGCATTCAGCCGCTCGATGCTGTCGGCCGAAACACCAATAATGGTGGCGCCGGCGGCATCGAACTTTTCTTTTTCCTGCGCGAATGTATGGGCCTCGAGATCGCAGCCTTTGGTGTAAGCGGAGGGATAAAAATATACGACCACAGGCCCTTTCTTCAGCGCCTTTTTCAGAGAGAAGTTAAATTCTTTCCCCGCTAAGGACGCGCGGGCCGAAAAATCGGGCGCGGCATCTCCTGGTTTGAGCGCCGCCAGAACGGGCAGGCCACACAGCGCGGTAAGTGTGAGGCCGAGGAACATTTTCTTCATTGCGATTGACTCCTTTAGATCTGACGTTATCCAATAATAGCCGGGCGGCGTTTGCCGATCTGAGTGGCTTGCTCGAAGGCATACGCCAGTTGCAGAACACCCCAATCATCGTGGTGGCGGCCAACGATCTGCAATCCGATCGGTAGGCCGCTGCTCGAGAAGGCGCACGGCACGGACATGGCGGGATTGCCGGCGGCGGAGATGTAATACGCCGATTTCATCCAAGCGATGTAAGTCTCCATCTTGACTCCGGCGATTTCCTGCGGATAGCGGGTATTCACATCGAATGGCAGCACCTGATTGACGGGCAGAATAAAAAAATCGTATTCGCTTTTAAAACCGCACAGACGCTGATACAAAGCGGTCCGTTTCGCCTCGACACGCGAGAGATAGGGACCGGTCAGCTTGCGTCCTTCTTCGACGTGCCAATGGATGTATTCATTCATTTGACTGCCGTGGGCGGCGAGCAGATCGCCATGAGCGAGTTCAATCGTCCAGTGCCGCCAGGCGAGGAAACATTCATTGGCATCGCTGAAATCCGGTTCCGCATCAACCACGGTACAGCCGAGAGATTCGAATGTTTTTCTATGCGACTGGACGGCGCTTTTCACCTCCGGATCCCAAGGCAAGCCGAGATCGCGAAACATTGCGATTCGAACGCCCTTGAAATCCCTTTCTGCGAGCGGCTGAGCGAACTGCGCTCCGGATTGGTCGATGGAGATCGGCGAATGATGGTCGAAGCCGGCAAGGACGCTCAGAAAATAGGCGCAATCGGCGACATTGCGGGCCACCGGGCCGGGAACCGACAGTGTAAACCAGCCAAGACGCGCTGGCACATTGGAAACGCGGCCCGGCGAGGGACGTATGCCGACAACGTTGCAAAAGTTGGGCGGATTGCGGAGTGAGCCGCCCATATCGCTCCCGTCGGCAAGCGGCGCCATGCCGCAGGCGACTGCCACCGAGCCGCCGCCCGTGCTGCCGCCGCAAGTTTTTCCGAGATCGTAGGGATTGCGCGTTGCGCCGAAAACCGGATTGAAGGTTTGCGAGCCGAGGCCAAATTCGGGCACGTTGGTTTTGCCAATGACGATCGCGCCGGCATTCTTCTCGCGTTGCACAACGCGGCAATCGAAATCCGGAACATCGTCCTTATGTAGCGGCGAGCCAAATGTTGTCCGGATGCCGCTGGTCTCGTGCAAATCTTTGACGGCGACAGGCAGGCCATGCAGCGCGCCCAGCCATCGCCCGTGAGCCAAAGCTTCATCGGCGGCCGCGGCTTGCGCCAGCAAACGGTCTTCGGGAACCATCGTGACCATAGCGTTCACTTTCGGGTTCACGTGGCGGATTTGCGCCAGATGCGCTTGCATCACTTCGCGGGCGGAAATCTTCTTCTGCCGCAGCGCGTCGAGGAGATCCACTGCGCGCATGAAACAGATTTCGTTCGCCGGGGCGGCGGTTATTTGTTGTGCCATCGCCAGTGCGGCCGTGGTGCCGATCTTGAGAGTATCGCGCCGCGTCATTTAGAAATAACCATAGGCAAGCCAGCCGCCATCCACATAAAGGGAATGACCGGTGATGAAACTGGCTTTTTCGCTCAACAAGAACGATACAGCGTCGGCCACATCGGCGGGCTGCGCCAAGCGGCCTAATGGGATGCGGGCTTTGATCTGTGTTTCACTGACATTGCCGGCGGCGATATTGCGTAGCGTCATCTCTGTAGCTACGTACGCCGGACCGACAGCATTCACGCGGATACCTTTCTCGGCCCACTCGATCGCCAATACTTTCGTGAGCATGGCCACGCCGGCCTTGGCGCAGCAGTATGCCGCGCGGCGCGGGAAAGCGGCTTCGGCGTTGGTGCTGGTAATGAAGACAATCGCTCCGCCGGTCTCGCTCATGCGCTTGGCGCACGCCTGGGCGAAATAGAATGCGCCGTTTAGTTGCACATCAATCATGCGCGCCCACTCGGCGGGCGGAAGCGTCATGCTGTCGTGCGGTTTACTAATTCCCGCGCAATTCACCACACCGTCTATGCGTCGGAACTTGTCTATCGCGGTCTGTGCCGCTTTTTCACATTGCTCAGGATTCGATATGTCGCAAGCAACCCCAAAAGCTCCGATACCGGCGGCTCTTGCCTCCGCCTGAGCGCCGTTCAGGTCGGTGATGACCACGCGCGCGCCCTCCCCCGCAAGACGCGCGCTCACCTCCGCGCCGATTCCGTTGGCGCCTCCGGAAACCACCATGACTTTATCGTTCATAGATCGAATCCTGAGGCTATCATCCGGACGCGTTTAGACTTTACCTTCGTCCGCCGACGGGCCGTAGATGGCGGGACCCTTCTCTTCGTTCATCCGCAGGTACACGGTCAGTTGTCCGCGATGATGAGCCATATGATTCAGTACACCGTCGCGAATGGCGACATAGCGCGGTTGTTCGCTCATCGGCTTGCCCCCGGAGAGCATGCGCCATTTTGTATTGAGCAGGCGATCGTCGGTAGTGTTCATTAGGGTCTCGCGGCCTTTTTTCAGACTTGCTTCGAACTGTTCGAGCAGATCGCGGCGTGTCTTCCATTCCTGAGGTCTGAATTTCGAGCCGCCCGGCGGGTTGATGTCCAACTCGTCCATATTCACCACCATGTCGAGCCACGCCGGAATATTGGCAACGATGGTCGCCAAGGAACCAAGCGGCATCGACTTCTGGTGCGGCTTCCAGTCATTCTTTCCTTCCGGGACACGTTCCAACGTTTTGCGGATACCGACCGCCTCGCGGTCCAGTTCCTCCAACAACAGTTCGGTGATCTTCATCGAGTACTTTCTCCTTCGCTTCTAGATGCGCGGCAAGTTCTTCGTTTCGCCCCAGCGGCGCTTACATCCAGTACAATGATCCGTCAATGGATCGCGACGTCGAGAACCGAGATGTGCGCCGGGAGATCACGCAGCACATTTTCGCGAACTCGCCCACCATGCTGGCGCTGTGTCTTACCACCGTGGGATTGATCAAGATCTACGCTGCGCTGGAGCGCATCACCACGCTGATGGACGATTTTCTGGTCCTCTGTTTGGCGGCATTTCTGCTGGCGACGATTTTTTCTTATCTGGCGCTGCGCTCGCGAGTCGCCAAACGCCGGACTGTGCTGGCCAGGATTGCGGACATCCTGTTTATCTCGGGCCTTTCGGCCGCTACGATTGTGGCGTTCTTCGTGGTTTACACGCTCGCCGGTTGAACCCAGGGCCGGTCACGTATTTTATATGATCCAAATAGAGGGTCCATTCCATGAAGAACCACCCGATTTCCAGACGCTACTTCTTTTACGGCACGCTGCTTGCGGGCGCCGTGCCGGCCAGCGGCTTCGGAAGCGTGCCATCGCTTAAGAGCCTGGGCTACAAATCGCCGAACGAAAAATTGAATATCGCGTCCATTGGGGCGGGCGGCAAAGCAACCAGCGATATAGAAAATTGCGCTGCGACGGAAAACATCGTGGCCCTTTGCGACGTCGACGACAAGCGCGCTGAAAAGATTTACACCCAGTTCCCATCCGTACCGAAATACAAAGACTACCGGGTAATGCTCGATAAAGAAGGCGCGAATATCGATGCGGTGATCGTTACCATACCGGACCACATGCATGCGAGCGCCGGCATTGCCGCCATGGAACGAGGCAAGCACGTTTACATACAAAAGCCGCTGGCGCACTCCGTCTGGGAATGCCGCGAGCTGCAAAGAGCGGCCGAGAAATATAAAGTCGCAACGCAAATGGGCAACCAGGGATACTCCAATGAAGGCACGCGTCAGTGCGCTGAAATGATCTGGTCCGGCGCGATCGGCAATGTGACGGAAGTACACGCCTGGACCAACCGCCCGGCATGGCCGCAAGGCATTCAGCAGCCTCCTACTCCGGGTCCGGTACCGAGCAGTCTCGATTGGGATCTATGGCTCGGCGTGGCGGAAAAGCGCCCGTTCAGTGAGGACTATCTGCCATTCAGTTGGCGTGGATTCTTCGATTTCGGTTGCGGTGCGCTGGGCGACATGGCGTGCCACATTCTGGGCGCTCCGAATATGGCGCTGCGGCTGACCGCTCCGACGGTGGTGGAATGCCTCAAACAAGACGACCGCTCCGACATTTACTTCCCGAGCAAGGCCGTGGTCCGTTTCGATTTTCCGGCGCGCGACAATATGCCGCCGGTGAAGATTTTCTGGTATGACGCGATGCGGGAAGATCAGCCGACATTTGAGGGGGCTCCGCACGATGAAATACTAGGGGACTTGCCGCGCAATCGTGTCGGGAGTACCGACACGCATCTGCGGCCGAGGGAGCGCCAGATTCAAGGCGGCGTTTTCACCGACGCGTTCTTTACTCCAACGGAGCCACCGGCGCCGCGGCGTCCGCCGCAACCCGCGCAGCCGCTCGATGCCAAAGCGCGCAAAGAAGCCGAATGGATGAAGTTGATCCGGACCGGCACCAACGGGAGTTTGTTCAAAGGCGATAAAGGCATGATCACGACCGGCACCTACGGCGAATGGACGCGTCTGCTGCCGGTGGAGAAGATGAAGGACTACGAGTTTCCTCCGGAGTTTTTGCCGCGGTCTCCGGGCCATTATCGCGATTGGATACGGGCGTGCAAAGGCGGCGTACTGGCGTGTTCGAATTTCAATATTTCCGCTCCGTTTACCGAATGGATCGCGCTGGGCTCCATCGCCATCCGGTTGAACACAAGGCTGGAGTGGGACGCCGAAAAAATGCAGATCACCAACAATCACCGGGCGAATGAGCTGTTGAAACCAGTCGTCCGCAAGGGCTGGAAGATCACCTAACAGCGCGCTGGACTGGTACCGAACCCGCTTGCCTTTCGCCATGCGGTCGGATACGATCAAAATTCTTTTTTGGCTGTACTTACGCCAAGTGTGCCCCGGCACTTGATATATTGCCGGGAGGCTTACCAGGCGCAGAGGAACTATGCGGATCCAGTTTGCAACGCCAATTAATGCGCTCACGCTGGCATTGTTGGGATCGCTAGTTAGCGCAGCTCAAACACAGACCCCGTTCGGCAAACTCGTTCTGCGCGCGGAGTCGCTCAAACCTATATTGCAGCCTGGAGTCCTGGCCCAAGCCGCGGCTGTGCAGCCGAGGCTGCACATCGAGATTCTGAAAGGCGACGGCGGTGTGAACACGCTTGGCTCGGACACGGTTGTTCAGCCCGTCGTGCAAGTCCGCGATCGAAATAACCAGCCGCTGGCGGACGTCGCCGTTACCTTTACGGCGCCGAACGATGGCCCAAGCGCCACCTTCCTGAACGGCTCGAGATCCATCACGCTGATGACCGATTCCTCCGGCGAAGCAATTCTTTTGGGAATGAAGCCGGTGAATCCGGGACAATTTCAAATTGCCGTGTCCGCGTCGGCTGGTTCAGAAACCGTTGTCACTGCTATTTCATTGACAAATGAACCACGAGAACAACCGGCGGCGACAGGGACGACAACAGGGGCCAAGAAGCACGGTCTTTCGAAAGGTGCAATCCTGGCGATCGTCGGCGCCGGCGCTGCGGCCGCGATCGGCATCGGCATCGGCATGGGAGGAAATGGCGGCAGCAGCAGTAATGGCGGCTCGAACAATTCCGCTGGTTCTTCGGCCAGTATCGGCTTGGGTAGCGGAGGCGTCACTGCGGGTCCGCCACGTTGAGGCCTCGATGAAGCTCGTTCTGATCGTGTTTCTCTGCGGCCGACTGGCGCTGGCGGCGCAAGCGCCTCAAGCCGCAGTCCGAATCGGCGCGCCAAATGCGGGCGCCCGATCGGGACCGGCCCGAGATGCGGTGGGCGCCGCCGTTCTGGGATTTCTACCGGGTCCAGGACCTTTGGAACTCAGCGCGATTCTTGGCGTGTTTGGCGCTGCGCGCCTCGGCGATCCAGTCGTGGCTCCGAAAACAGCCATGCGATTGTATGTTGCCACCGGCCAGCAGTTCGCGCTGGTGGAACAAAATTCGGATGCGCCACTTTCCGTCTGGGATCTGGCTGCGGACTCCGCGCTTACTACGATTGCCGGTGCTTTGCCTCATCCCGACCTGGTGGCATTTAGTCCAAGGGGCGATTCGGCCGCCTTATACACGCGCGAATCGGGGCAGATCCAAGTCATCGGCGGGATGCCTAATCGGCCGGAAGTTCACAAAACGCTGCCATCTCTATCACCCGCTGCAGCCGGCATGATCGCCGTTAGCGACGATGCCAACGTGGTGGTTCTTAGGGACTCCACCACAGGGGACGTCCTGATTTCGAACGATGGAAAGAGCTGGCAACCGTTTTATGGCGCGTATTCTCCATCGGCCTGGACGTTCATCCCGAAAACGCACGATCTGATCGTGGCAGACAAGCAGGAAAATGCCATTTTTCTGATCGAACAGGCGGGCTCGAACCACGCGCGAATTGTCTTGGCTGAAAACTCTCTACCCGATCAAATAAGCGTGACCCGCAACGGACAAACGTTGGTTGCTCTCGATTCGAAACGGGGCACATTGTGGACGATTGATCTGAAAAAACGAATAGCGAGCGGCGCAACGGCGGCCGCAAATTTGCATTCGCTTTCCATACTGCGCGGCGGGAATACTTTCCTTGCGTCATCGCAGGATACCAACATCACGCTGCTTAGAGTTTCCGAAGGCGGCCTCGTGCAGATGTCTGTCCTGCCGATGGCCGGCGGGCGCTGAACTCTTCTATGACCGGCTTTCGCATTCGTTCCGCGCTGCTTCTGGCACTGTTATTTCTAAGTTCCACGGGAAAATTATTTTGCCAGGGGCCAGCGATTACTTCTTTGAGCCCGAGTTCCGTCTCGGCAGGCGCGCCAACATTCACTTTGACGGTAAACGGCAGTGGATTCGCTTCCGATGCAGTGGTTCAGTGGAACGGAGCAGCAGTTATAACTGATTTTATTAGTGCGACACAACTTACGGCTACCATTCCAGCGATATTCGTTGCCGTAGCAGGAACGGTCACGGTTAGGGTGCGTTCCAGAGGGGACACGAGCAACGGATCGCCATTTGTGATCTCGCCGCCTCCCGCAATTACGTCTCTTAATCCGAGTTCGGCTACGGCTGGCGGCGCCGCCTTTACTTTGACGGTGAATGGCAGCAACTTTATTACTGGCGCCGTGGTGCGGTGGAACACGACTGCGCTCACGACTACCTTCGTCGGCGCGACTCAACTCACGGCCGCGGTTCCGGCGGCGCTGATTGCCGCACAGGGCAGCGCTACCGTCACCGTGCTTTCGGGAGGTGTGACGAGCAGCGGCCTACCGTTTACAATCAATGCCCCTCCTCCTCCTGCTATTTCTTCTCTCAGTCCGAATTCGGCTATTGCCGGCGGTGCAGCGTTCACGCTCACCGTAAACGGCAGCAACTTTGGGAGCGGCGCTGTTGTGCAATGGAGCGGGACCGCGCTTACGACAACCGTGGTGAGTTCGACTCAATTGACGGCCGCAGTTCCCGCCGCACTTATCGCCAATCCAGGGGCCATCAATGTGACGGTCAGCTCCGGGAGCGCCACGTCCAGCCCCGCGCAATTTACGATTGCACCGGGAATCACATCACTGAATCCGAACTCTGCCACGGCCGGCGGCGGCGCGTTCACGCTCACTGTGAATGGCAGCGGGTTTTCCCAAGGCGCGACAATCCGGTGGAACGGTTCTGCGCTCGCGACTGTGTTTGTAAGTGGAAGTCAACTGACCGCTGCGATTGCAGCCAATCTCATCGCCAGCGCAGGAACCGTGAACGTCACAGTGAATTCTGGCGGCATTAATTCCGCCGTAGCGGCGTTCTCGATTCTGAACGCCCCGACGGTGAGTTCTATCTCTCCTACCAGCACCACGGCCGGCGGCAGCGCGTTCACGCTCACTGTGAATGGCAGTGGCTTTACAACTGGATCGGTGGTCAAGTGGAACGACACGTCGCTGCCGACGAGCCTTGTCAATCCAAATCAATTGACCGCCTCTGTTGCCGCGAGTCTTATCGCAACTTCGGGAACCGCCCAGGTGACGGTTACGTCGGGCGGCGTCACGTCTGACACGCCACGACCATTCACTATCCTGCCAGGTCCCGCTATTACAGGGTTGAGTCCGCCTTCAACGACCGCGGGAGGAGCGGCACTCACCTTGACGATTAATGGGAGCGGGTTCAGCTCCGATGCGGTCGTTCAATGGAATGGGTCGGCTCTTTCTACAACATTCGTAAACGCGAATCAATTGACTGCTCCGGTTTCCGCCGCACTCATCGCGACCGCGGCATCCGTTCCCGTCACGGTCGTAGCAGGGGGCGTAACGTCGAACGCCGTGAACTTCGAGGTGGCAAATGGTCCGGCGCTGACTTCGTTGAGCCCGGCTAATGCAACCGCCGGCGCAAGTCCCTTTACTCTCACCTTGACGGGAACCGGATTCAATTCCTCGGCGACAGTGCAGTGGAATGGCGCGAGCCTTGCTACGACTTTCGTAGATGCGGCACACCTGACCGCTGCCGTGCCTGCCAACCTGATCGCTTCTCCGACTACTGCTCAAATTACCGTCATCATCAATGGTGTAAGTTCGAATGCCCTGAACTTTGTCGTGTCCGTGATTTCGATCAGTTCGTTGAGCCCGGCCAATGCTCCTTCGTCCGGCCAGCCGTTCCAACTTACCGTAAATGGCGGCGGCTTTAGCTCAAACTCGGTTGTGCAATGGAATGGAACGCCGCTTTCGACAAAGTTCCAAAGCTCGAGCCAGCTTACCGCAGACGTACCGGGCAATTTAAGCCAGAGTCCAGGTTCCGCACAGATTTCCGTCGTTGCCAATGGAGTTACATCGAACATCGTTTCTTTCGTTCTCGTCTATCCGCTTCCCGCGATTGCTATCGGCGGATTGAAAGCTACTGCGACACCGACCGAGCCGCTCAGCCCGACGTTACAGTTGGCCGGCCCGGCTCCAAGCGACTTACAAGGCGTCCTCACGCTTAGCTTCGTTCCGAGCGCCGCGGGAGTTCCCGCTACATATGTGGACCCGGCGCTGCGATTCGCTTCCGGCGATACAAAGTTCACTTTCACGATTGCAAGCGGCACAACCGCGCCGGCCGCTCCGATACCGAATATCCAACAGGGAACGGTCGCCGGACAAATCACGGTTACGCTCACAAGTCTGACAACCGGGAATCTGAGCGTCTTGCCGGCATCGGCGGTAACCGCCAGTGTCGCTGTTCCGCCAATTGCACCTGTGATCGAAAGCTGTTCCGTAGGCGCTATCGCGAACGGTGCATTTTCGGTTCAACTCAACGCCTACTCGACACCACGCGATTTAAGCCTGGCAAGTTATACCTTCACGGCCGCGCCGGGCGCGCAAATTGCGGTTACGACAGCAAATGGCGGGCAGGTAACGGGCGCCACGCAAATTTCCGTTCCGGTCACGACGCAAGTTTCGCAGTGGTTCGCAGGCAGCGCGAGCCAGCCCAATGGAAGCGTGTTTTCGCTTCAGGCGCCGTTTACCTTGAGCGGCGATGCGAGTGCGTTACAGTCGGTCAGCGTTACCCTGACCAACTCGATTGGAGCTTCGGCGCCATTCTCCTGCACGCGCTAAGAACCGATGGCGCCGGCCGCCGTCTTGAAATGAATGGCAGGATTTCTATCGCGCAGCCATGCGCGCGCAGCATCGGGCAGCAAGATATCGGAGAAAAGGTAGCCTTGCAAATAGTGAACGCCGAGTCCGACCAGCTTTTCGGCCTGGGCCGTGGTTTCCACTCCTTCTGCGACGACCTCCAGCCCGAACGCTTGCGCGGTGGTGACAATGGCGCTCACAATCGGAGCGGAGTCTGTGTGGATCGATTCCACAAAAGACTTGTCGATTTTCAGATGGTCGACGGGAAGCCTGCGTAGATCGGCCAGACAGGAAAAGCCGGTGCCGAAATCATCCAGCGAAATTCGGACACCGGAGTCGCGGAGCGCGTTCAGCGCGGGAATAATGTGACGGCGATCGCCGGCAAAGACGCTTTCGGTGAGTTCCAGCCGCAAGCGTGAGGACGGCAGCGCGGCATCTCTCAGCGCGGCGGCGACATCCATTGGCAGAGTTCCGGATTCAATCTGAACAGCCGAAACATTGACCGAAACTGAAGGAGGTTTGCGACCCGGCCAGGACACCGCTTCCTGGCAAGCTTTCACCAACACCCATCGGCCGAGCGGGCCGATCTCGCCGCTGCGCTCGGCGAGGGGAATGAATTCAGCAGGAGAAACATAGCCACGCCCCGGATAATTCCAGCGGACCAGCGCTTCGAGCGTTTCGCACTCGCCGGTTGAAGCGGCAATCACCGGCTGGAAGGCAATCTCGAGAGATCCGTTGTCGATCGCCTCGCGCAGCGCGCGCTCCAGCATCCGGCGCTTCGTCAACTGACCGCTGAGCGTTGGATCGAATAACCTGATTTTCGAGCGCTTCTCCTCTTTGCTTGCATACATCGCCATGTCGGCGGCTCGAATCAGGTCCGATTCGGTTCGTCCGTGGTCCGGGTACAGTGCGATACCGATAGTGGCGTCGATTTTCACGACGCCCGACTCGATTTCAATGGGGTCGGAAAGACATCTATTCAAATTGCTTGCGAGATCGACGGCTGTCCCGGCCGTATCGAGACCGGCAAGAGCAATGACGAATTCGTCTCCGCCCCAGCGGGCCAACTGTACATGAGGAGGCAGGCGATGGAGAAGTCTCTGCGCCACAACCTGCAGCACGCGATCGCCCGCGAGGTGTCCCATCAGATCATTTACTTCCTTAAACTTTTCGAGATCCAGAAACAGCACCGCGAGCGACTGGCCGTGCGCTTCGGCGACCGCGAGGGCGCTGCTCAGCCGCCGCGTCAGAGTCACGCGATTGCACAAACCGGTCAGCGCATCGGTGGAAGCGAGTAGCGCAAGCTCTTTGGCGTAGCGTTCTTTTTCTCCCATCTCTTTTTCGAGATCGGCCGTCCGCGCTCGAATGCGAGTCTCCAAAGACTGATTCGCCTCGCTCAAAGCGGATTTCGCCCTTTTCAACTCGACGTTTGCTGTTTCCGTTCGCTGGCGCTCATCCTCCATTGCGGCGAGTAGAGCTTCGTTGGCGCGGCTCAGCCGGATGGCCGTCATGGCCGCGCGATTCGTGAGGCGCGACGAGGCGTACATAATTCCGAAGAAACCGCAGCCAAGAAGACCGAGGAACGTATTCTCCGATCCGGGAAACAATAGAAAGAGAACTGAGGCCGGCAAAACCAGAAAAGCGCAAAAGAACGAGGAGAGCGTCTTGGAGGGAGCGAGCACGGTGGCGCTGCCCCCAGCCATTCCGCAGAGCACGATGGCCGTACAAGCGCGCCCGGTCTGATTCAACTCGCGAAGAAAGCTTAACGGAAACGCCGCCCATAGCGCGGCGGTTACGATGACGCCCAAGGCGAAGCGCTGGATCTCGATGCGGCCGGATCTTAAGCGGGATGCCCGCACCCGATGGAAATGCAACACATCTAATCCGCGCAAGAGCAGAACGGAAGCAATAAGCAGCCACCAGCTTTCGAGCCGCAGCGAAGATACATGCCCTATAGAGACGAAAGCTAATCCGGAGGAGGCAAATAGTGAGACAAGAACGCTCCCGACCGCGTGGCGATAGAGCAAGTGCGCGGCGTCTTTTTCAGCTTCTTCGACTCCGGCGGCAGACGCATCGGAGCCGCGCGCTAACGATCGATTGGAAGACTCCGTCTTTGTCCAGATGTGCGGCGTAAACCAGGCTTTCTATGGAGAATTTCAAAAGCGTTTGCAAGCGTACGCTGAAAGAGCTTCCGGACAACGCAGGAAGTCTGTGAGTGATTTCAATCAGAGTAACTCGGCCATGCGAGCAAATCAAGCTTCTTCAGCTTACGGGGTCGCCGTGAATCTCGACGGCCTCTTCGTCTTCGAGCACCGCGGGCTCGGGCAGCTTGCCGGTCCAGTTGGCCCAGCCCCAGAAAATTGCTGTCGAAGAGCTCAACAGACCGGACGCTGCGCCGATCGCGCGAATGCTGTAGTGTTGCGATGCGATGCCGGCGCCCATCATGGAGAGCATCATGGTAGACCAGTTCATCGTTTCGATCGTCGAGAACACGCGGCCACGGAAGCGATTATCGACATGCCTCAGGAGGTTCGACCAATTGAGGATCGAGCTCACCGCTACGCTGGCGCGCGACAGGCCCATAAAAAACAGCGCCCAACCCCAGGTTCGCATCTGGCTGAAGACTACATACGATGCGCCGTGCAAGATGTAGCAGAAGAAAACCGTCTTCTTATAGGATTCGAAGCTAATGCGCTTGCCCAGACGATTGCCAATGTAACCGCCGATCAACAGGCCAACGCCGGCCGTAGCCCAAAGCTGTCCCAGGCCCTGGGCGCCGCGATTGAACACGAGCTCACTGAAGAGAGTGAATAACACCTGAGCGGCTCCGCCGCCGCTCGCCCAACCTACACCGATTAGCCCGATCCCCAGGATCAACGGCGCGCCCACCATATACATGAGACCTTCGCGATATTCATGCCAGGGCCGCGCCACGGTTGTCTCATTCAAACCTTGCCGGCGTCCCGCGCGGAAATGCCCGTCCGGAGAGCGCAGATTCGCGATGCAGAAAGCAGAAAAGAAAAAGGAGAGCGAATTGTAGACAAATGCGAGCTCATAGCCGAATCGGGCGGCCGAGGTGCCGCCGAAATAAGCGCCCACCGCGAGAGTCATCCAACCGGTTGTTTGGGTGAGTGAATTCGCCGTGTGCAGCTCTTCCTCAGTGGCAATGGATGGAAGGATGGCGGAGCGGCCGCTGGTGAAGAACGGAGAGGCGATCATGAGCATCGCGCTCAGTAAATAAAGCAGCCACACCTGTCGATGGCCGATAGCGAAGATAAAGCCGAGCGCGATGAATCCCCGCACCAGGTCGCTCGCGATCATGATGCGCTTGCGATCGAAACGGTCGAGCAGAACGCCCGCGAGTGGCCCGGCCAG
>JAICIH010000118.1 GCA_025924475.1 Bryobacteraceae bacterium | reverse complement strand
TCCGCAACCCGTTTCTGCCACTTGGCAGTAAGATATCAGTCTCGCCGCCCAATACAAGTTGCCGAACCGATCTAAGCCGCGTTCTTTCCCACGTACCGTTTGGCCCCGTCCCAAAACCTACCCGGCCAAACATTCGCCTTAAGTCAATGGCATTGCGCACTCGTGCGTGCCGCGTCAAGACTAGTCTCGTCTCGACGCCTGTCTTCGAAAGTATCGAAATCGCTGGGACAGCTTACTAGCTAGTGCTGCTGTACTGCCGCTCCGCTCTTGTCCTGCGCCAGTACGGGCATAGTAAGCGTTCCCACTGCACCGGTCCCGCGATCCACTACCACCAGCCGGACACTCTCCGTTTCACGATCGAGTTTTAGATCCTCTGTGAATCTCAGCCCGTCTTTGACAATTGCTTGGTAGGTTTCGGGCTTTAAGGCGAGATTGATGGTCCCCTTCTTATCCGCGATGCGTTTGCCGCGCTTTGTGAGCTGAGCGATGACCACATCCGCCGATCCGTTGAAACGCCCTGCTGTCTGCTGGAACGTGAGATCCAGGGGATCCACCAGCGCCGTAATGCGGCTCGCCAGCGCGATGCCCGGACTCGGATCGATTTGTGCACTCAGCCCGATATTGCTTGCATCGAGCGGGCTCCACATCGCGTCGTAAGTGGCCCGCGCCAACTCTTTCGCAGAAGGTGTACGCTCTGAACTCGCAAAGTAACCCTTCTTCGTTCGAACAGAAACGCCAGAGCGCCGCACCTTCACTTTGATCCGGTGAAACTTTTGGTCCCAATCCTCTTCCGCAGTGTAGTAACCGAGCGTGTAGGTAATCGCCGAATCATCAATCGCCTTCCGGATTGCACCGTTGATATCGTTCGTGTTGTAAAAGGCTTTTCCGCCGGTCAGATCGGCGAGATAATTCATCGTGTCGAAATTTCGATGGTCGACGTGTATCATCTCCGGAGATGGCTGGCGGGTTCCCTGATTCATTCTGATCTGTTTGCTCGCATCGAACAGCGGTAAACCGAAGAGCCCCCTTGCATCTACCGGATACACCGCCACGTTGGCCGAGCCCATGGCGCGGCTCGCATCTTCGATGTACTCGTTGTACATCTCGCTGAAATGGTTGCGAAGCGGATTCTCTACCGCTGGATCCCCAAAACCGAACGAAATCGGGAAGCCGCCGGAGACCCATACAAGGTTCTTTCGCCCGCTAATGCTGGCCAGATGATTGGCCAGAACTTTCATCACCGTGCAGGTGTTTAGTACCCGATCGCGCGCGAAGAACGTGGCTTCGGCGTCCCTGCTATCCGCCGCAAAACCTTCTAACGGACTGTTGTAATCCACGCGCTCCTCCAGATTTATCTGGTCGCGCTCCGTATCGGTCAGATCCCGGCTCAGCTCCGGCATGGTGCGCGCCAGTGCCGTCATTAGCGCTCCCGAATTGTTCGTAAAGTCGTGTATCACGCGAATCCCGCGCGCGCTCATCGAGTACAACGCAATGCGGTCTTCCGGACGGATCTGCCGCAGAAATTGGAGTACTTGGTGGCGCGCACGAGCCTGGTCCTTAAACGGCGTGTTCAGAGAATCTATTAGAACGACCGTAACGGAGGTGGGAACTTGCGATTGGCGATCCACGCGGTTTGAAAATTGATTCCGCGGCATCAATTTGGCAGGTGGCCCCGGCGTCGGGAGAGTGCTCTCCATTCTGAAAACAGAGATTTTCCGCTCCTTGCCTTGATCGGTCACCACGAAATCTTCTTTAGTCAGACCCGGGATCGGTTTCCCGTGGTGATCGCGCGCCGTGACGTTTAGCTGAACCAGGCGAGTGGTAACCCGCACCAAGGGAGTTTCCGGATTGGTCGTTGTGGACTGGCCGCCCGCCGGCGGACTGGCATCGGCCTGCGCCCAGGCCGCTCCTGCCAGGCTGATAGCCCCTACGCCGGTTCGCAAAAGACAACCGCATCGCATCGCCAGCCTCCTTTTGTTCCATTGTCCGCTCAGGCGAACTGGCGCCACAATATCTATGAACGAACTTAACTGCGCAAAGTTTACGAAAACGGCTGTCCCTTTTTAAGCCGTAGCCTCAATCTGCTGCGCCACTTCCTCCCACTCGCGCATAGCCTGAGCCAGCGCAGCACGCTGCGTTTCCAGCAGATTCGAAAGCCGTAACGCTTCGTCTGCGCCGGTGAAATCGGAAAGCCGCAACTCCGAAGCCTGCACCTCGCTCTCCAACTCGGCGATCCGCGTCTCCAACTGCTGCGCCTGTTCCTGCATGCGCTGCAGCTTTATTGGATTAATACGTTTTGCCGGTGTAGCGGCGTGCGCTTCCATAGGTATCGGCTCCGCCGGAGGAATGCCGGCCGGCACGTCATCGAGCGTCGGAGTGCGCTCCGCGCCGCCCTGCTTACGCCATAAGTAGTCGGGATAGTTACCCGGAAACACGTGTACTGTATGATCTGCAATCTCGTAAACCCGCGTTGCCAGATGCTCGATGAAGTAGCGGTCATGCGAAACAAACACTACCGTGCCCGTGAACTTTTCCAGCGCTTCCAGCAGCACGTCCTTGGCGCGCATATCCAGGTGGTTCGTAGGCTCGTCGAGCAGCAGAAAATTGGCCGGATGCAGCAGCATCCGCGCCAGCGCGTAACGATTGCGTTCGCCGCCCGATAGCACGCCAATGCGTTTGAAAGCATCATCCGCGCTGAACAGAAAACAGCCGAGCAGGTTCCGCAATTCCGTCTGCGGCGTGCGCGGCGCAGCTGAGCTGAGGTCGTCGAGCACCCGCGCGTTGACGTCCAGCTCCTTGTACTGGTCCTGTGCAAAATAGTCGGGCGTTACGTTATGCCCAAGCGTATATTCGCCATGCGTCAGCGGCTCCGTGCCGGCGAGAAGTTTGATCAACGTCGATTTGCCCGCTCCGTTCACCCCCACCAATGCAATGCGATCGCCTCGCTCAATGGTGAAATTCACGTCCTGGAGTACGGCTTTCTCGCCGTAGCTCTTCGCCACATTCTTGAACTGCGCCACTACCCGGCCGCTCGGCTTGGGCTGCGGAAACGAAAAGTGAATCGTCTCTTCCTCGGGAGGCAATTCGATCCGCTCGATCCGTTCCAGCTCCTTGATGCGGCTCTGCACTTGCTTCGCCTTGGTCGCCTGGTAGCGAAAGCGGTTGATAAATGCTTCGAGCTGCTGAATCCGGTCCTGCTGGTTTTTATACGCCGCTTCGAGTTGCGCCAGCCGCTCGGCTTTCTGCTGCCGGTATTTCTCATAGCCGCCCGTATAAAACGTGACCTTCTTATTCCAGATCTCGGCGATCTTCTTGACCGTGACATCTAGAAAATACCGGTCGTGCGAAATCAGAACGTAGGCGTATTCATAATTCACCAGGTAGTCTTCAAGCCAGTTCCGTGCTTCCAGATCCAGGTGATTGGTCGGCTCGTCCAATAGCAAAACGTTCGGCTTCTCGAGCAGCAGCTTCGCCAGCGCGATACGCATCTGCCAGCCGCCGGAAAACTCCTCCGTCTGGCGCAGCCAGTCGTCTTTGGGGAATCCAAGTCCGGAAAGCACCGTCCCCACCTGCGCCTCAATCGTGTAGCCGTCACGCGCCCGAAATTCGCTGTCGGCGCGTTCGAATCTGTCCGCTACCTGCTTGTACTCGTCGCTCGCTGGGTCGAGTTCGCTCATTTGCACCGTGAGCGCTTCAATTTCCTGCTCGAGTTCTTTCACTCCGGCAAATACGCTGAGGCATTCGGCAAACACCGTCCGGCCGCTTATTTGCAATCCGTCCTGCGGCAGATAACCCAGCCGGATGCCCTTCATTGCGGAGAGCGAACCATAGTCCAGCGATTCGAGTCCACCGATCACCTTGAGCAGCGTCGATTTGCCTGTGCCGTTACCGCCCACCAGACCGGTTCGCTCTTTAGGCGTAATCAGCCAATCCAGGTCATCGAATAGTAATTTGTGTCCGAAGCGCTTTCCCGCGCCCGCCAATTGCAACATCTCTTTTCATTGTCGCGGTTGAAATTGTTTCTTGACGATAATAACTAAACCGTTTAGTATACTTATGCATGATTCACGTGGCGAATCTCACGAAAAAATTCGGCGAAAACTTGGCCGTGAACGATGTTTCCTTTCACGTCCAAAAAGGCGAGATTTTCGCGTTCCTCGGCCCCAACGGGGCGGGGAAAACCACCACTATCAAGATGCTGACCACTCTGCTCACGCCCACCGGCGGTCAAATCCAGGTGAACGGGTTTGATCCGCTCCGCCAGCAAATGCAGGTGCGTAAGCAAATCGGCATCGTCTTTCAGGACCCCAGCCTCGATGGAGAATTGACAGCCTTCGAAAATCTGGACCTGCACGGTGTGCTATACCACGTTCCCCGCAAGCAGCGGCGCGAGCGCATGGAAATGGTTCTCAAGCTGTTCGACCTTTGGGAGCGCCGCAACGAACTGGTAAAAAAATTCTCGGGCGGCATGAAGCGCCGGCTCGAAATCGCTCGCGGGCTTCTGCACGCTCCGCTCATCCTGTTCCTCGACGAACCCACACTCGGTCTCGATCCGCAGAGCCGCAATCAGCTCTGGAAGCAGGTAAAACACTTAAACGAAAGCGAAGGAGTTACCGTCTTTCTCACCACGCATTACATGGATGAAGCCGAGCGCGTGGCGCAGCGCATCGCCGTCATCGACCACGGCAAAATTGTCGCCCTCGGATCGCCCGCGGAACTCAAGACGCGGACGAATACCGATTCACTCGAAGAAGCCTTTCTCGCGCTAACCGGTTCCACAATCCGCGACGAAAGCGCTACCTCCGTGGACCAGATGCGGCAGTTCGGAAAGATGTGGAGGCGCTAGGAGGGACTACGCGAGTTTTGGTGGCTGGCGAGCATTCGGCGCAGTTTGCCGAATCCGACGCCTGTCACCAAAACTCTTTTGGGACAACACAAAATGAAAACCATCTATATTCTTTGGCTGCGCGAGTTGCTTCGCTATAAGCGCTCGCGCGTACAGATTATTGCGTCGCTCGGGCAGCCGACTCTATACCTGTTCGCGCTCGGCTTCGGCCTCGGTCCGGTATTTTTGAAAGCAGGCAACGGAAGCTATCTGCAATTCATAGCGCCCGGAATCATAGCCATGACCATCCTGTTCTCCTCGGTGTTTGCGGGCATCGGTTTGTTGTGGGATCGTCAGTTCGGCTTCTTGAAAGAGACCCTGATCGCTCCGGTGCCGCGGCTCGAAATTATGATTGGCAAAACGCTCGGCAGCGTTACCGTCGCCATTATCCAAGGCCTCCTGGTTCTGGTGGTCTGCTTGATTGCGGGGTTCCGGCCCGCGAATTGGGCGGTCATTCCGGTGGCCCTGTTTTTTATGGTCATGGTGGCCCTCGTCTTCGGCGCTCTTGGGACCGCCATCGGCTCCACGCTGCAGGACATGCAAGGGTTCCAGCTTGTCATGAACTTCCTGGTGCTGCCTTTATTCTTTCTATCCGGCGCGTTATTCCCGCTTAATAATCTGCCGAAAATTCTCGACGCGATTACGCGCGTCAATCCGCTCACCTATGGTGTAGACGGTTTGCGCGCGGCGTTTCTCGGGTCTTCGCACTTTAGCGCTCTTACCGATGCAGTCGCGCTCGCTGCGGTGGCATTCGTGCTCCTGTGGGTGGGAAGTTACTCGTTCTCTAAGATCCAGATCTGATCATGGCGAGAACTCCCAGCCAGCAGGCGCATGCAAGCGTCCTGGCGGCGGCGCTAGAGCTGTTCGGTGAACGTGGCATCGACGCCACCAGCATGGATGCTATCGCCGAAAAGTCCGGCGTCAGCAAGGCGACCATCTACAAACATTGGGCGGATAAAGCCGCCCTTTGTTTGGATGTCCTTGCCCGGCTCCATGAAGTGGATACCAGGCCGGTATTCGATTCCGGCGATATCCGCGCCGACTTGGAAGCCGTCCTTAGCTTTAAACCATCGGCCAAAGTATCGGAACAACAGAATCGGATCATGCCGCATCTGATCGCTTATGCGGCGCGCAATCGAGCATTCGGCGACGCTTGGCGCGCGCGCGTGATGGAGCCGCTCATCCGTCAGATCACCCATTTAATAAAGCGCGGCACAAAGCGAGGCATTTTTTCCGGCGTGGATCCGGTAATTGCCGCTGCATTGCTCATTGGCCCCATGATGTTCCGAAAAATATTTCCGCCCGCCGGAAAAGAACTGCCTGAGAATTGGGAGAAGCTGGTTGTGGACGCGTTCTGGAAAGCTCACGCTAGCCTAGAAAAAAATTCAAAGCATTCGAAACGTAGTTCCTTAAATCGTTCCGCTTGACAATTGCGTCCAGAAAACCATGCTCAAGTAGAAATTCGCTGCGTTGAAATCCTTCGGGCAGCTTCTGCCGGATTGTCTGCTCGATCACCCGCGGGCCTGCAAATCCGATCAGCGCTCCCGGTTCGGCGATGTTCAAATCTCCGAGCATCGCAAAACTTGCCGTTACGCCGCCCGTGGTCGGATCGGTCAGGATGCTGATATAGGGCAGGCGGGCTTCATCGAGCTGCATGAGCGCAGCCGAGAGTTTGGCCATCTGCATCAGGCTGATCGCGCCCTCCTGCATACGCGCTCCGCCCGAAGCGGAGACGATCACCAGCGGCGTCCGTTCTTCCAGGCAGCGCTCGATGGCGCGCGTGATTTTTTCCCCGACTACCGCTCCCATGCTGCCGCCGATGAACTTCAGATCCAGCGCGCAGATCTGCACACGCCGGTTATCCAGCAATCCGCTGCCGCAAACCACCGCATCGGTCAATTGCGTGGACTCGCGCATTTCCTCGAGCCGTTGTGTGTATGCCTTGGAATCCACGAAGCGCAACGCGTCGGAGGAGCACAGCAGGCTATCGTGTTCCGTATATTCGCCGCTGTCGAAAAGCTGCCGCAGCCGCTCGGCTGCGCCAATCCGAAAATGATACCCGCATTTCGGGCACACCTGTTGGTTCTCTTCTACCGTCTTCCGCCAGATAATCTGGCCACAGGAATCGCACTTCTGCCATAAGCCTTCCGTGCGAACGCTCTTTTCGCTCTCGTCCGGAGGTCCCTCTTGGATGGGCGGCTTCTGTCGTGTGAACCAGGCCATTGAATCAGCCCCTAACGTAACACGATCAAGAAAGAACCATGTGGAGCAGGCGCTTTCGCCTGCTGAGCCTCCTTGAAAAAATTAGGGACTGACTGAAGCGCCGTTCCGCAAGCTCCTGAAAATATAATCATCGTCAAGCAGGCGCGGCTGTCTGTACCTAATTTTTTCACCACCCCGTCAGCAAGCGGCCTCCTAAAGAAACGATCTGTCAAACGGCCGCGGAAAAATCTGGCTGATCCGCAACCGCTCCGTCGCACCGCTCAAATTCGCAAGAATCAGTTCTCCATCCCCCAGAAACTCCCACAAAATCTGGCGGCACGCGCCACAGGGAGGCGTGAGTCGTTCCGTATCCGCTACCACTGCGATACGAACCAGCTTGGAGGCGCCTTCTGAAATCGCCCGGAACACCGCCACCCGTTCCGCGCACATCGTTAGCCCGTACGAAGCGCTTTCCACGTTACAGCCCGAGTAGATACGGCCGTCCTCATCTCCGACAGTCGCCCCAACTTTAAATTTCGAAAACGGAGCATGGGCGCGCTCTCTCGCCGAGCGTGCCGCTTCGATCAATTGCTCGATTGTTCCCGCCGGCAACTACGGAATCTTCAGCTCTTGCCCGACATTGATTCGATCGGGACTGCTGAGCTGGTCCTTATTCGCTTCGAAAATCTTGTTGTAATCGTTCGCGTTCCCGTAAAATTCCTTGGCGATTTTAGAAAGCGTGTCACCCGATTTTACGGTATACGTCCGGCCTCCGCCCGCGCCGCCGCCAGACGCTCCTGCAGCCGCCGCTGCCGCTTGTGGCTGCGGCAAACTGGAATCGACTTTCAAATCGCACGTCAGATCGCTGTACTGCGCGTCCGCCGCCTTGATCTGATTCCAAACTTCGTTCTTGATTCCTTCCGAGGGCGCCGATCCCTGAATAAAAAGCTTGTTGTCTTGCACATGCAGATGGGACAAAACTACGCCCCGCTGCTGAATCGTTCGCAGAGCCGCTTGATACTTGTTTTTGAGTTCTTCGAGCCGGTCCATGGTGATACTCCGCGCTCATCCTAACAGAAATCCAGGTCTTTTGCCGCCAGTAAAGATTCCTAAGGCGCTAATATCGTTTCTTCATGCTTTTGCAATCGAAGGTTGCTGTCATTACAGGTTCTGCCACGGGAATAGGGCAGGGAATCGCTCAACTATTTAGTGAACAAGGCGCCGCGGTGCTGATGCTCGATCGAAATGAGGAGCAAAACCGGACAACCGCGGAGAAGATACGCGCCAGCGGCGCCCGCGCGCTCGCTCTCGCCGTGGACGTCCGTGATCGCGCTTCTATTCGCCGCGCCGTTGAGCGCGCACAGAACGAGCTTGGTCCTGTGGACATTCTCATCAACAACGCCGGCATTTTTCCGCGCCAGCCGTTTCTGACCATGACGCCCGAGCAGTGGGACGAGATGCAGGATGTGAACGTGAAAAGCATCTTCCACACCACGCAGGCGGTTCTTCCGCAAATGGTCGCGCGCAAGTCCGGCAAGATTGTCAATATTTCTTCCGTGACGTTCCACTTGGGAACCGGAAAAATGCCTCACTACGTCGCCTCCAAAGGCGCAGTCATCGGCTTAACGCGCGCGCTTTCCCGCGACTTCGGTGAATACAACATCCATATCAACTGCGTCACTCCGGGAGCCATTCGCACCGAGTCGGAAAAGCACTTCGTTTCCGCCGACGATGAACGCGAATTTCTGGCCCATCAATCCATCAAACGGCGTCTCGAACCCCTCGACATCGCCCGCGCGTGTCTCTTTCTGAGCTGCGAGTTAAGCGATGGCATGACCGGCCAATCTCTCAATGTGGACGGCGGCTGGTACATGCATTAGTGTTTCTTCTTCTTCCAATCGAGTTCGGTTGCTGCATTGCCGACCGCGCCTTTCTCCACATCGCGCTGCACGTCCGTCTTCACTGCATGATCGGCCTGCTTCGTCGTCTCGCGCGTCCCATCGCCTAGCTGGACTACTTTCACTTTGACGCGCTTCACGCCGAATTTCTTGCACTCGGCCTCAGTCGGCATATAGATATCCAGCCGCCGGCCTTGAATTTTGGCGCCCGTATCGGCGACTACGTACTCGCCCGAATAACGCCCGGCGCGCCGTATCTTGATGCGCGTACCGATCGGCAAAAGATCCGGATCGGCCGCAACCACATGCCGATGGGTCCATTCGCCGGAAGCGGTAATTCCTGTAATCGCGTAAGCGGTCGCGACATACGTTCCGTCAAGCAGCTTCGGTGGACTAGCCACAATGAGCGGCGAGAGCAAGAGCAGGCCGGCAAAAAGCCGCTTCCGCATAGAAGACCTAGCTAGATTCTACTACTGGAAATGAAGCAGCGATGTGTGAAGTTGCGAAACAATGTGCTGTGAAAGTTGTTGAAAGTGGCCGCCCACCATCCAAAATAAGTTCGTCGCCACAACCACAACGAAACAAATCATGAGCGCACGCTCGATCGTTTGTTCGTTTTGGTCGCCGCGGCCATTTCGCGGTAAAGCTGCGGAGTCGCTGGGCATCGTCAACCACAGAATAACGGCTTCTGCATTGCGGCGCTAGAGATCAAGCCGTCCCTATGGTAGGGAACTAAGGTGTACCACTCGTTTACTACCGGAGGGTGGGCTTCAGCCCGCGTGGGGCTTTTAAGCCCCGCAAATTATCGGGATCCGGAGCCAGATCGCTAGCGCGCAACTATATTGAAACGGAGCAAGGGAGCGTTAGCGACCCCAGAATGGAAACCGGTAGTGGGCGCTTAACTCAACGGCGTTGGGCTGAATGCCCGCCCCATTAGGTCCATAAAACTCCTGGTCCTTTGTGTGGGGCAGGCGCTTTCGCCTGCCTGTTGTGATGTCGCAAAGAGTTTTCCGCAGCTTCTGCCAATCGGCTTCCTCGAATCGTCTTCTATGCTTCTCAATTCTACGCCCGACGCGCCGGCCTAAGCCGCCTTCCTTTTGACCGTTAACGACATTTCAGCCCCCAAGCATACTAAGAACCGTTCGCTTACGCTTACTACAGGCGAGAGCCAAAAAAAGAACGGCGATTTAGAAACCAGAAGTTTTGCGGGTCCTGTGGAGAAGCAGTACGTCCAAAGCAAACTTCCCCGGACCGAAGATCAAAATCAGCAGAGACGCGAAAAGAAACGTATAAGCGTCATCCGTATAAAACTTCCCCGGGTCCGAAAAAATCGAGAACAGCGCCGGACGGCTGGCGCTCCAATAAGCGACTAACATATCAACTGCAAGAAGCAGCCCGAATGCGCGCGAGCCGAGCCCCAGCGCGAGACAAATACCGCCCACGAACTCAAGCCAGGAAACAAAAACCGCGGAAGCTGCGGGCATCGGAATGCCGAGACTGGTAAAGAATCCCGTCACTTTCTCCAAATGCTGCAGTTTGCCCCATCCGGTCTGTGCGAACTGCCATCCCCAATACAAGCGAACCGCCAGGAGAAAAGGCGATTGCAGATAGGAAGCGGCTTTCGCGAATCTCTCATGCGCGGAGAGCGCGCGATCCAGAAAGCTCATGCTACCGGAGCTCGCGAAAACCAGCCCAACTGCGCCCAGTTCGCAAACCATTCCTGAAGCGCCGGAATGCGCTCCTCCTCCGGCATCGAGCTGCCTTCGAATGCGCGTTCAATCGCGTTACCGAGCGGCGCCTGTTGGCTCAGCGCTTTCAGCATGCGATACGACTCAAGCTGCAGGCGCTTATAGTAAACCGAATCGTCGGCGCGATGCACCGCTAAATAGACAGGCTCCGGCTCAGGCTTGGCGTAATGACGGACGCGCGTACGCAAGCGGCTTTGCCGCGCTGCGTTGCTGGAGACATTTCCTTCGCCTTCGTAATCGTGTACTTCGATCAGCAGATCGTCCACCGGATACGCCAGCTCGAGCAGCCGCACGTAAGGCTGCAAGCTGATTCGCAGATCGAGTCCCGCGGCTTCGATCTCTGCCGGCGTCAGAACGGGCTCGAATCCTCCGTCAAACGCCTCTATATGCGCCCATTCGAGCCGCACCATATCCAACACAAGCCGCGGATTCGACCCGATCCATTTCGGGTTGGTGCTCAGCCATTCCTCGAGCCGCGAGCCCAGATTGCGCAGCGTGAACGAACGCGACGGGCAGTCTGTCAGATAGGCACGCATCAGCTTTTCGAAAGTGCGTACTCCGACGATGGCGCGCAATCCCGGAAAATCCTCGGCAAAACAGGAGAGCACACGGAACCAGTATTGTTGGTTGTAGATCTCCAGCCGTTCAAACGAGCTCAGAACTTTGTTCGGCTTGATCAGGGCGTCTGCTTCGGCCTTCGCGGAGCGCCGCATCGTCTCAGCCGACGTCAGCGGCTGCAGGATAACCGCTGCCACGCGGCGCTGCAGGTTTAACAGCTCGCTCATGGCAGAACCAGCGCCCTCGCTCCGGGCGCTTCGACCGCGGGCACGAACGGAGCCTGCTTTTGGAAAAATCGATTTGCCTTGAGCGCTTCGGCATGCACTTCTTCAAAGCTGGGAATCTTGTCGTCCCATTCGAGCAGCGTGGCCGTAGGGCCGCAGCGCTCGATCGCTCGCGCATACAGCGCCCAAACCGGATCGATCACCGGATGATCGTGCGTGTCCAGGATATATTTTTCGAATTTCGAATGTCCGGCAATGTGAATCTGCGCGACGCGATGAGCCGGAACCGAATTGACATACGTGAACGGATCGAAGTCGTGATTTCTGGAGGAAACGTAGATATTGTTCACGTCGAGCAAAATGCCGCAGTCGGCGCGCTCCACGACTTCATTTAAGAATTCCCACTCGGTCATTTCCGAAACGTGATATTCCGCGTAGCTGCTCACGTTTTCGACGACCACCGGCACTTCCACCGTGTCCTGCACCTGGCGAATTTTTTGCGCCGTAATGCGAGCGGCTTCAAACGTGTAAGGCATCGGCAGCAGATCGTGCGTGTACGTTCCGTCCACACTGCCCCAGCAAAGATGGTCTGAAAGCCAGGGCGTGCGCGTACGCCGCACGAGATTTTTCAGACGCTTCAAATGCTCAGGATTCAAAGGCTCGGCGGAGCCGAAGTACATCGAAACGCCATGCTGCACCACGCGGTACTGCTCGAGTATGCGGTCCAGCACTTTGAGTGGCTTCCCTCCGTCAACCATGTAGTTCTCGGAGATGATCTCGAACCAGTCGACCACGGGTTTGCGCTCGAGAATATGCCGGTAATGCGGAATCCGCAGTCCAATGCCGATCCCGTAATCCGTGAAGCCATTGAATCGATTTGCAGGCATGAAAACAGACCTTCAAAAAAAATGACTGGTCCGGCCGCACCGGACCAGTCCGAGGGAATTGTTATTAGGCGGTGAAGTGGTTCTTCGAGCCGTCGGTGGCGCAACCACCCTTGCCTTTGCAGTCGTTCTTTCCTTTACAGCCATTGGCGCTGGATTTGCATCCGCCCTGGCCTTTGCAGTCGTTTTTGCCCTTGCAGGAGTGCTTGTCGCCATCGAGCATCGCCGCCTTGGCGATCGACACCTTGCCGGCCACCGCGTTGATGGCGGTGCTCGTCGAGGTGATCCCGGAAGTATGGGACGCCGGCGCCGGAGCAGCCTGCAATCTGGCCGCGGTTCCGCCCAAAAGGCCGGATACTGCAGCGGTAATCATCATGTTTCGTACTGGATGTTTCATTAAAGTAAAGTCCTTTCGCAAGACGGAATCACGAGCCGCCGCATCTAGCTTGCCGGCTTGGCTCTGCTATATGGTTCGGATCGTGTCTACCAAAGTTACGGCAATCATCTCATTTTTGGATTGCCAAAGCCATATTTTGTTACGAAGCGGTAATCGCCCGGCGTATTCCGGCCAATGGCGCTCCATCATCGAAGGAAACGGTGTCGCCGTTCTTCCGGACCCCTAACTGCTGCCAAAGATGATCCAGGTCCACGGGGGCCGGCTTGTCCTTCATTTCCGCGTACAACTGGGTCAGAACGGTCGTGCGAGTCGCGCGATCGCCCATTTCGAGCGCTCGTTCCAGCGGCCAGGAGTTATCGATCGTACCGCCGGCCTTTTGAATCGCCCGCAACGCATCCTGTAATCCTTTGCGATTGTGCGCCGCTTGCCGGATACGCACATCGGCAGCCAGACAGAACAATGCTCCGCCCCAATATGTGCGGCCCCAGGTATGCGTGTGGTCCAGACCCTGATCGAATTCCTTTGGTTCGCCTTGCGGCATATCTCTGGCCATATCCGACCAGATTTTCTGGGCCGTCAGTTCGCCGGTTTGCACGCGCGCGATCGGCTCTACATAGGTTGCAATTCCCTCTTCGATCCAATGATGGTCTTCCTCCACATCGGGGAACGCAGTATGGACGAGTTCATGGGTCATCATCCAGTCGTTCGCGAGTTGCTGCTCGGTCGTATGGCGCCCCACAAAAATGCGCGTGAAGGGTGGTGTCCGGCCCCACGTCGTACCGCCGAACACACCGCTTCGCCGCTCCGAGGAATTTACCCGCAGGCGCATACGCGGCACCGGAAATGCGCCGTAATAACGGGAGACCGCCGTGGCCGCGTTTCGAATCCAGCTCAGCAGGCGCTCGCGCGGCAAATCGAAGTCCGTCGAGCCGAACGTGACTTCGATGGTTGCGCCGCCGATTTCGAGCGGAATCGTGTCCGATTCTTGCGCCTGCAAACACGCTGGCATGCCAATAAAACCCAGCAGCGCCGGAAAAAATTCCCGGACTGTTAATTTCCCTTTTGCGATGCTCGCCATTCCATCACCAGCCCGATCAGCGCGCCTGCCGCGGTTCCAATCGCTATCGTCCCAAAGTGCCAGACCAGAATATGCGGCGCATTCAACTGCGGGCACACCAACCCGAGAGCGGTGACGCCGGCTAACCCCGCGAAGCAGCCCGTAAGCGCGGCTGCTTGCAGCGGCGATGTCAGAAATCCTCTACAAATCAAAAAGAAGCTCAGAACGCCGCCGACTGCGGCGCACACCGTACCGAACTCCAGACAATGAATGCCGCGCGCCATAAATCGATTGACGTCGAAGCGCTCAAATAGAACCGGCGCGAGTGCAACCAATAACAACGCCCCGCCGCCCATCAGCCACCCCGGCCGGATGCGCCGCCTGGCGCCGGGTATCAATTGATCCACTACGGCGATTGCGAACAAAACCGCCAGCAAAAGGAACACGCTGAAATAGACAATCGTCTGCACGAGATTGAGCGCATGCCAACCCTTCTGGCCGCCATACAGCGTCCCTAGCAAACAAATCAAGGCAAATCCCGCCAGAGCGAATGCGATCAGAATCCGATTCGACGGCAGCGCACGAACCGGCGTAAGGCGCGAAGTGAGCCGATTGCGTATTTCAGC
>JAICIH010000117.1 GCA_025924475.1 Bryobacteraceae bacterium | reverse complement strand
CGAGGGCACATCCGGCGCCTTGATCGGCGTAAGCGGACCTCCGCCGCCGGAAGGATTGAAGTTCTCCGTCAAGGTCGACCGGCCCGACTTGGTCACGGTTCCCTCTACCGTGGCTATTCCCGCCGGATCCAATCGCGTGCAGTTTGCCATCCATTTGCGCCCCGTTCAAACCGATGGCACAACAGTAAAAATCTCTGTCGCATCGAACCAGCTCACGCGGTCCAACACGCTGGTTCTCTTCCCGCTACTCGCAGGCGTCGCCGCAAATCCCGCGCGCATCCGCGGCGGATCGCCTGCTTCCGGAACGGTTGCACTGCATCACGCTGCTCCGCCTTCCGGCATCACGGTCGCCCTCACAGCCAGCGGCCCTGCCATTGCCAGCGTGCCGCGCGAGGTCAAAATACCTCCCGGCCAAGCCACCGCCACGTTTCCGATCGAAACTCGCTCCGGTGCCGCACAAAGCTCGAATACGATCACGGCCTCTTATGCTGGAGTGAACCGCACCGCGACTCTGACTGTTGCACCCTAATTTCAGAACCGAGCCGCGCTTGTGGGGCCGGTTGGCAACCGGCGTCTGATTGGCAATCGGACCTTCACTGTCACTGTACTTGCGAATATGAGTACCTAGTCACGCTATTCCAAAAGATTTGGCCAGCACCTCGATCCAGAAGACCAGAATGGATCGCCAGAATAAGCCCGGAAATCAATTCTCGATTGCCGCGCCTTTCTGCATCCCCTCTGCAGGGGACGTACCCGTTGGGATTGAGACGTGTTGCCGTTTTTGTACAAATGAGCCCGAGAAGTTAGTGGTCATTACGCGACATTATCTAGATCGACGCAGTGAATTCAATTGGGTCCTTACCGCATCTAAAACGCATTCAGTAGAAGTCCGGTCCGAAGGAGCCAAAAGGGCAAGGGTTTTGCCGTTACAATCCATCTTGACAACATAGGATTTCCGCTTTGTGCCGATCTCCTCCAGCCTGAGATTGTCAATGTCAGCACGTCGCCGCCGCCAAGTTCTCTTCCGAGTTCCGACTTGAGTGGAAACGACGATTTCGTCTGAGGTTAGGGTCACGATTTCGGGACCGGCAAAGATGTACAGAAATAGACCGGAAAAAACGACGATACCAATCAACGACCACACAATAAACCATACCCAGATCTCAGGGTCGAAGCGTGCGTTAGGAATCGTCTTGTATGGGAGACCCAGGAAAATCCGCCGTGCGGTCTGATACTCGGCGATAGCCCATAGGCAGACACAAACACACACGAACGCTTGTTCAAGACGGACCACAAATCCTCTCGGCCGCTCTCGGACTACAACGAACCCCGTTCGCAGATTCGAATATCCTGACGTCTCGGCTGTACCAGGTCAAACCTGATTCTCCAACTCAAAAGGCGTTCTCATTCTCATTTATACTTCGGCTAACACATGCTCGCGAGTGAACGGAACCTTCCGCAGCCGCACTCCAGTCGCATCGAATACCGCGTTCCCTAGCGCCGCTGCCACCGGCGCCGAGGCCGCTTCCCCTGCTCCCAGCGGCGGCAATTCGAGCTTGTCGATCAATGCCACTTCTATGGCCGGTGCCTCGTTAAATCGCAGGATCGGATATCCGGCCCAATCCACGCTGGTTACGCGCGACTGGTCAAACTGGACTTCTTCGTGCAGGGTCCGGCTGAGCGTCTGCAAAATATTTCCTTCCACCTGGTTGCGCAGCCCGTCCGGATTCACGATCAAACCACAATCGTGCGCGCAAGTCACGCGCCGCACGACGATCTTTCCATTGGCTCGATCGACCATTACCTCCATCGCAATCGCGACGTGATTCTCCGCCTGTTTGTAATGCACATAAGCCATGCCGCGGCCAAACCACATTCCCGTTCCCGCCTTCTCCCGATTCGGAGAAGGCCGTTTTTGCCAGCCGATCATCTCCGCCGCTTTTTGCAAAACCGCGATCGCTCGCGCATCGCTCAAACCGCGCAAACGAAACTCGAGCGCATCGATTCCGGCCGCTGCCGCCAGTTCATCCGTAAAGCTCTCGACCGCGAAAACATTGCCGATCTTCCCAGGCGCGCGCAAATTCGAAAGCCGCAGCGGTGTGTCTTTCAATGTGCGCGCCAGTACACGCACGTGTTCTGCCCGGTATGGCGGATCTCCATTCTGCGTCATCTGTCCGGCTGACTGCCCGCGTCCCTGCGGAATGCCCGCCGCTTCCGGCCCCACCAGCGCGGGCGCACCGGACGGTCCACCGGGTATCCACATTTCGGTTTGCCAAGCCGCAATCCGCCCTTCCGCGTCGAGTGCGCCTTTCACGTCCAGCAACTGCGCCGGGCCCTTCGGGTCCCAGCCGTGCTCGTCTTCGCGCATCCATTGCACGCGCACCGGCTGCTTTACCGCTCGCGAAAGCAGCAGCGCATCCGCCGCCGCATCGTCGTTGCCGTTTCTTCCGTACGAGCCCGCGCCCTGCACGAAAACCACACGCATCTTCTCCGCCGGGATGCCGAACATCTTCGCCAGGAATTTGCGCAGATTATGCGGCCCTTGGGACGACGTCCAAATCGTGGTCGTTCCTTCCTCGCGCACATCCGCCACCGCACAGGAAGGACCCAAGGAAGCGTGACTCTGAAACGGCCAATAATACGTCGCCGACAATTGCTTCGCGCCATTCGCCTGCAGCGCGCTGGCCGCATCTCCGCGATTCACGATCGTTTGCTCGCGCCCGACCTCGCCTTCCCGCACGAAACGCTCCAATCCATCGCTTCCTGGAAGCTCGCGCCAATCGCTCCATTGCGCCTTCAATTCGCGGGCTGCCCGAATCGCCGCCCACTCGTCCTTCGCCACCACGCCCAGAAAACTCTCGATCCGCACAACGCGCACATCTGGAATTCCGCGTATCGACGACTCATCTACCGAAAGCAGCTTCGCTTGCAATCCCGGCGGCCGCACTACTCGCCCGTGCAGCATGCCGGGAACGGAGAAATCTTGAATATAGGTTTGCCGCCCGGTGCATTTGGCCGGCACATCCGGCCGCAAAAACGGTTTCCCAACTACCGTGTACTCAGCGGGCTCTTTCAGCGGCGCTTTCGGATCGATCTTCAGCGCAAGCCGCTTGCCGCCGATTAACGACGCCTCCGTAATCCCGCCCGGCTGCACCCGGCCATCGGCAAGCGTCAGTTCCGCCGCCGGCCGCTTCAACCGTTCCGCCGCCATATTGAGCAACGCTTCGCGCGCCGTCGCCGCTGCCTGCCGGATGTGCACACCGCCTCGCGGAACACCGCTGCTGCCGCCCGTTCCGCCGTGATCCGGAGTCAGCGCGGTATCGCCTTGCACCACGCTGAATCGCGCCATCGGAATTCCTAACTCTTCCGCCGCCATCTGGCAAATGGCCGTCGCGACTCCCGTGCCCACATCCACTTTGCTCGTATAAATCGTGACCGCGCCATCGCCGCCGATGGCAAGAAAGCTATCCACTTCGTTCGCATCGAGAGACCGGCCGGTTTGCGCCATTCCCGGCCTCCCGCCGAACGTCGCTCCCAACGCAAAACTCACCAACAATCCGCGCCGCGAAAGAAGAATTGGTTCCATAGTATCTCCTTAGGCTTTAGCTGCCCGCATCACCGCATTCAAAATGCGCGTGTACGTTCCGCACCGGCACAAATTGCCGTCAAGCGATTCCTTCGCTTGCTCGCGCGTCGGATGCGGCGTGCCGGTTAGCAATGCCTTTGCTGCCACAATCATTCCGCTCGTACAATAGCCGCATTGCGCCGCTTGCTCCTGAATGAATGCCGCCGCAACCGCATCCGGCTTCTCCGGCGTTCCCAGCCCTTCAATCGTCGTGACTGCCCGCCCCGCTACGGTCCGTACCGGGGTCATGCAGGATCGCGTGACTTTGCCGTCCAGCAGCACCGTGCACGCGCCGCACTGCCCCAGCCCGCACCCGAACTTCGCGCCGTGCAGCCCCAAACCATTTCGCAGCACATAAAGGAGCGGCTGCTCCGCATCCCAGGAATCCACGCTGACCTCGCGCCCGTTCACTCGAAACTTATATTGCGGCATCGGGGCCAGTATATGCTAAAAAACACCGTGCCTGCTCCCGACGTGATCGTCGATTTCGTCTTTGAAGATGGGCTCTTTTTTCTAACGGTCTCGAACATCGGCCCCGAGCCCGCCGAGCGCGTCCACACCGCTTTCGATCCGCACTTCAGAGGTCTGGGCGGCGGCGTCTCCATTTCCGATCTCCCTCTGTTCCGCAACATCGAATTTCTCGCCCCGGCGCGCTCCATTCGCACGCTGCTCGATTCCGCCGCCGCTTACTTCGCGCGCCGCGAGCCGGAGCGCATCACAGTCAATATCTCTTTCGCGGATCGCGCCGGCCGCAACTACAAAAGCGCCATTCGTCACGATCTCTCCATCTACCGCGATCTAGCATTCGTGCCCAAAAAATAAGGAGCATTCCCATGGCCGTCCTTCGCTCTCATCCCTACGGCAATCAGAACTTCCTCGTCGATCTTGGTACGGGAACCATTTCCGGTCCCGAAGCCGCCTTCTGCGAAGTGATCCTTCCCGGCATCTCCATCGATGTCACCGAATACCGTACCGGTGGCGACAAGGAAAACGGCGTCACGAAACTCGCCGGTCTCGCTCGCTATCCCGATGTGACCCTTCGCCGCGGCGTCGTCGGCTCGCTCGATCTCTATAAATGGATCGACGATGTCCGCAACGGCTCGCCCAACTCGCGCCGCACTGTGACCATCCAGCTTCTCGCTGAAGATCGCACTCCTGTCCTTACCTGGAAACTGCTCCGCGCCTGGCCTTCCAAATTGGCTGGCCCGGATCTCAACGCCAAAGGAACGGATGTCGCGATGGAAGAACTCGTCCTCTCCTACGAACGTCTCGAAATGGAATAGCGCTAAGCCGAAACTTGCCAATACACGGAATAGCGGCGGTCGAAGAGGCGGTTGAGCGGGATGAGTGTGACGTTTTGTTTCTGGCCGCTGGTGCGGAAGGTGAGCGGCTTGTCCGCAGGCTTGATCCATGAGGCCGGATCGCTGTCACTAGAGTGGAAAGCGGGAATGTCAATGTCGATCGTTCCCTCGAAACGGGCTTCGGTCATTCCTTGTACGCCCAGATCGCCCGCCAGAACTAACGGTCCATAGAGAAAGGCCTGCATTTGCGGATCGTCCGGCATGGATTCGACGTGCAGGTGCATGGGCAGATGCATTTCGACTTTGTCGCCCGCTTGCCAGACTCGATGCAGAATGAGATAGCTCGGACCGGATGACACACTATTTAGGATTTTTCCATTGAGCTTTACCGGGGGCGCCGCCGCCAGCCAGCCGGGAATGCGCAGACGTATGGTGAGCGGCTGCGACGGCGCGTCGGTGACGATGACCGCGACATCCGAAGAATCGGGATAATTCGTTTCCTGGCGCAGTTTGAGGCTTCTTTCCGGCCAATCCAGCTCGGACCGGATGAATAGATTTATGAAGACGCCGTCGCGATCGTGCCAGTAGATACTGTCGTTGAGCTTGGAATATTCTTCCACTCCCGTACCGGTGCAACACCAGAAGCTTTGATCTTCCGTGTTGAAGGTTTTCCAGGCGCCTGGCGTCAGCGAAAGATAATACTCGGTATGGCCGATCTGCGGAAGAATCGTTCCAATGCGATGATTCAGCAGCGAGCGCTCGTAGTAATCGAAATAGGTGGGGAGCGGACGCCAGCTATAGAGATGCCGGGTGAGCTTCAGCATGTTGTAGGCGCAGCAGCATTCGGCGGTGTTCGGACTGAGCTTCAACTCCGCTGCGAGTTGGCGCGGCGCGGCACGCCACAATTCACCGTTGCTGGTCCCGGCAGTGACGTAAGAACGCGCGGTGGTCACTTCATAGAAGAAGTAATCGGCAACGTCGTGAAAGCGCATATCACCCGATAGCTCATAGCGGCGCGCCGCGGCGATAACTTGCGGGATATGCGTGTTGACGTGAAGGCCGCGCAGCTCATCGCGATGCGCGGCGAGAGGATTCAGGAAACTCTTCTTCTGGAAGCGATCGCCCACCTTTGCCCAGCGATCATCGCCGGTCGTCGCGCTGAGATTGTAGAGCGTTTCCCCCATGCCGCCGAATTCGTTAGTGAGAATCTCCTGCATGTGGGCTTCGTTTTTCGAAGCGGTCCATTCATCGGCCCACACGGACATGCGTTCGAGCACATCGAGCGCTTGCGTATTGGCGGCCAGACGATGCATATTCAAAAGGCCGGCCATGATTTTGTGGATTGTGTAGAACGGAGCCCAAACGCGCTCGCCTTTGTCGAGGCGATCGAACCACGTGGTCGGAAAAGCGCTGAGATATTTTCCGCCTAAACGCTGCTGGCATTTGGCCAGCTCGGAGACCAGGTAATCGGCTTTCGCTTTGGCTTCGGCGTCGCCGTTGGCGGAGAGTTGGGCGCTGGCGGAAAGAAAGTGGCCCATAAAATGGCCGCGCAGTTCGCTCGATCGCTGTCCATTTTCTGGCCGTTCCCAACCGCCTAAGGGCTGCGCGGATCCGACCGGCAGGCCGGCGTTGGCGCGAAATGTATAGAGCAGCCGGTCTGCGGCGAGCCGGGACATGTATCCGCGATTCCATTCGCGCGCTTCATAGAAGATGCCGCCCGGCAGCAGCCGGACATTTTGCATAGGAAATGGCTCAACACGGAGACGTACATCTTTGCGAGTAAAAGCGAGCGGGTTGTCGAACGCCGGAGTATCAGGGGCGAGTAGAGTTTTAGATTGTTGCGCGAATGCGGGCGCTGCGGCTACGCCTGCCAGGAGCGCGCTAAAAGCGCGGCGACTCAGATCATCGTTCTGCATGACGGTTTCTAATTCCATTTTGCCGCTAAGCAAATCAAGTAGTCCTTTAGAATAAGGATGCAAATTGGGGACAAACGAAAGGAGTACCTATGCGATTGACCGGATATGTGTGGGCGCTGGCGGCGCTATTCATTCCCGCCGTCTATGGTCAGGGCAGCGCGTCTATTCAAGCGAATATTCGTGGCGGAGGTGGCGATGGTAAATGCACCTTCGAAGTTGTAGTGGATGGCGCGGCGGAAGTGCAGATCCGCGGCGAACAGGGAACTCTGAGAACTCTCTCCGGCGCGCCCGCGCGCTGGGTCCGGCTGGATTGCAACCAGCCGTTCCCGCCGAATCCGCGCGAGTTCCGCTTTGAGGGAATCGACGGACGTGGCAGCCAACGCTTGGTGCGCGATCCGCGAAACAATCGTGGCACAGCAGTAGTGCGGATTGATGATCCGAAGGGCGGCAGCGAAGGGTACACGGGTGACATCATCTGGCGCGGAGAAGGCGGGAATTGGGGTCCGGGCTATGGAGGCGGCAGACCGCCGGGAAGACCTGGCTATGGTGGCGGCTGGAATGGGCAGAACGGCGGGACTTTCAACTATCGCGGCGACGGCAACGGGTTCTTCGTGCAGCGCAATGGCCCGAACATGCGTGTGCGCGACGTAAATGTGAGTCTGGCGCGCAATGGCGCGATCTATCTGGCGTTCCAGGCGCAAGGGTTTCGCGGGCGGCTCGATTTTTCCGGCCGTGCGACGCGCTTTAGCCGTAATTCGGTGGATGCGTATTTGAATGGCGGCGGGGGAATGCGGGGTAACGCGACGATTTATCTCGATCGCGACGGCTCGGTAGATCGCATCGATATGAGCGGGCGCGGCCGGGACGGCGATTTTCGCTTAAACTGGCGATCGCGATAATCAGGTTCTGACCTTTATTGCTTTTTCCGCGGCGCCGTTTTTGTAGACGACGGCCGTGCCAGCTTTCGAGAGGTCGCCGCCATCGATCGTGATGGCGTCGTTCGCCGCGCCTTCCAATTGCAGGAACACAGAGGCGGGTGTGAGGAGACGTGTCGCAGTCAATAAAGTCTGCTTCGTGTTGATGAAACGGAGGACGGATTCGGCTTGCTGATTTCCTTGCACGTTCAGTCCATTAATAGCGGCATCTTCCACATTGTCAAAAATGACCGCCGGGCGTAACTCCGGCGAGGCCACCTGAAAGCGCACGTTTTGCAGCGTGATACCGCGCGCATTGCGTGCGTAAAAACCGTAAGCCGGCATGGGTCCCAGCATGAAATATTCGCCGGCAATTTCCGGCAGATCGCGGCGCGCGGCTTCTTCCGTTGTGCCTCCGCCGCCAAACGTGAGGTGTATATCGTCGAAAGAAATATTTTCGAGCGTCGCGCCTCCCACACAGTTCAGCGTAATGCAGGAATGACCTTCTCCCGGACGCGGGTTGCTCGTGAATGCGACGTCGGGAAGCTGCGATGGATTGGTGGTGACTTTGCCGTGAATATTGCTGAAGGAAATGTTGCGAGTTATCGCGGGCGTGGAATTGCCGTCCGACCGAGGACGATTGGATGGGCCGATGCTGATATGGATCGGTCCGGTGACATCGTCGAGGATCAGGTTCGAGAATGACATGTTTTCGAATCGCGAACCGGGGCTGCCATGGAACTTGATGGGACAACCGTAGACCTGATACAGCAGGCAATTTGAGACGGTGATGTTTTCGGCGACTCCGCCGCCAAAGCGGAAAACGGACCAGCGCGTGCTGAAGGCGGAGTTGATAACGGTGACGAACTTGCAACTGCCGAAGAGAGCGCAGGCGTCGTCCTGGGACTGAATATTGCAATTGCTGACCGTGACGTGCTGGCAACTAATGAAATGAAATCCGTCGTTATTGCCGTTGACGCGATTGTGGATGAAGAGCGTGTCCATATGGACGCGAGTCGATTGGATGACACGCACGCAATGGTAGGCGCTGCGGAGCAGGTCGATATTGCGAACCGTGAGGCCCTGACAGCGGTGGAACAGGAGAGTGTAAGGACGGCGATTGCCGCTGAGTCCGCTGGGAGGCGGGACGCCGCGCGTCTGTGAATGAAATTGAGAGCCTTGGCCATCGATCGTGCCAGGACCTTCCACTGTGACGTTGACCGAATCCACCGCGAAAATAAGAGCCCAGTTTCCGTCTTCCAAAGTGGAATCGCCGTGAAGCGGAATGGCATCCACAGCGTGATACTGTTTGCCATCGGCGCTGCCCAGCAGTTTTCCGCTAGCCGCTACACGCAAAGTGACATTGCTTTTGAGCTCGAGCGTGCCGATGAGGAATGTGCCTGCAGGAACCAGGACAACGCCGCCGCCCTCGCGATGGCACGTATCGACGGCGGCTTGCACCGCCGTCGTGTCCAGCGTAACTCCATCGCCCTTCGCGCCGTAATTGCGAACGTTATAGACTCGCGAGCCGAGATCGTTTTGTGCAGGCACAGCTTGTGCAGCCGCGAGCGGCGCGGCGAGAGCCGGTACAGGCAGGTGCTGCAACCATTGACGGCGATTCTCCATGAAAGGAAGTCTAACAACCGAAACTAGTCGGGCCGCACGGCGACCCGTGGCGGAACCCAAGAACAGAAGATTTTGTCCATGGTGGCGCAACGAGCCGGATCGGCACGAATCTGCTTGGTGGCTTCTTCCAAGATCGTCATCCGGTCGGCTGCAAGAACCGCCATATTATGGTCCGCCTCGCTCAACCGCTGCAGGTAAAGCAATCGGATATAGGCGGGCTTATCCGGAAAACCAAACGGCAGAACCGGAGCGCGCGGCTCGGAAACCATTCGTCCATTGTTCGCAATTTCCGCGGATAAGAATTCGAGCTGGACACGGCGGCCGCGATGACCGGCGACTGCATAATGCGCGATTTCGAAACTCGACTGCGCTTGATCGCTCTTCAGCGGCAGCACAATGCGTAACTTCGAGCCGGGCTGCAGATCGAAATAGGCGGTTTCAGGCGCAATCCCCGGAGTGGGCGGCTTGTTCACCGCTTTACGCGAACAGGCAGCAAGAGCCGAGAGCGCGACAACGGCCAGGAAACGTCTGGACATAATCAAGATTGGGACGTACGGCCGCGTAATCGGGATGCCGAAATATTTCTGCCTATCGGCGTTTTAAACAAAAGAATCGAGGAGAGTAGCAAGAGGCCCGCCGCGATTTCGAACGATCCGCTCAGACCAATAGCGGCTTTGAGATAGCCCGCCGCCGCGCTTGCCGCTCCGCCCGCCAGGCAGGACATCAGGTTGAAAATGCCGTAGCCGGTAGAGCGGATTTCCGGCCGGGCGATGTCGCAGAGAGTAGGCATGGTGTTGCAATCGTAGAGGCCGCGGCCAAGGCCGAATATAAAGAGCGCCACAAGAAGGAATACTTGTGCGCGCACAAAACCTATGGAGAACAGAAACGGCGCCATTAACAGGATGCCGGCGATCTGAGTAGAGAGCCGGCCGCGCGGTGAGCGAGCGGCCCAGAAATCCGCCAGCCAGCCGCCGGCCAGAATTCCGGCAAAACTGCCGGCTTGCATATAGAATGTGGCCGAAAACCCGGCCGCGGCCAGACTCATGCCGAAGCCCTCATATAAGTAGAGCGGCAGCCAGGTGTACGCGATCCAGTTGGCGAGCGCGACGGTGCTGAATACGGTAGCGAGCTGCATAAATCCGGGAAGCCGTAGCAACTCCCGAATCGTGGGACCGATCGGCTGCGCTTGCGAGCGATCCTTGGTGCGTTCGGCGCCGCGCAAGACCAGCTTCAAAATCACGAAGTACGCGATACCGATACCGCCCATCAGTGTAAATGCGTAGCGCCAACCAAAACGCTGGCCGAGCCAGCCTCCCGCTGCGCCTCCGATCACGATGCCGATATACAAACCGCTTTGATGCAGACCTGTAGCCAGGGATCGTGAGCGATCGCGATGATAGTCGGCGATCAGAGCAAGCGCGGCAGGGATATAGCAGGCTTCACTGATGCCCATCAGCGCACGCGAGCCGAGCAACTCTCCCATGTTCCTGGCGTGTCCTGTTAGCCATGTGACGGCGCTCCAAACGAGCAGGCTCAGGAGAATCATCCGCACGCGGCCGAAGCGGTCCGCGACATAACCCGCAAAAGGGCTGATCAGTCCGTACACCCAGGCAAATACCGTGGTGAGAAGACCAAGTTGAACCGCGGAAACGTTCAGCTCGGCTTCGAGCAGAGGAAAAACCGAGAAGATAGCCTGGCGATCGACGTAGTTCAGTACCGCGACCACCCAAAGCAGGGCGACGAGCAGCCACGGGTTGAGGCGCTTCACAGGGCGATCGGCGTGGCGAGCCATTCACCCAAACCAGCGCTCGCCAGATCGCCGCGTAGTGCGATCTTCTGTTCAGGCGTGAGATTTCGACGCGGGGCGATACACGGGCCCGCCGCAATACCGCGCCAATTCAGGATTTCTTTGATCGCAGGCATCATCGGATACCTGAGTACCAGGCGGATCAAAGCATTGAGACGGGTTTGCACGGGCATTGCTTCGTCCCACTTGCCTTCACGAGTCAGGTTCCAGATGCGAACGAGTAAGTCTGGAACAAGATTGTAAAACGTTCCAATGCCACCGCGCGCTCCCATCAACAATCCGGCTGTCATGACTTCATCGTGGCCGTTGAAGACCGTCTTTCCGGCGGAAGCACAGAGCGACAACTCGTACAGATTGAAGTTCGTAAATTTCACGCCTGCGACATTCGGTATTTCGAGGAGTTGAAATAGCTGATCGAAACCGGAGACCTGCGGATACATGTCGGGAAAGTAGTACACGAACACAGGGATGCCGGCGGCAGAAGCTAGTTCGGCATAGAATTCCTTCACTTCTGCAAAAGAATACCTCCCGCATGGCGGCAAGCTCGATACAGCCGTGGCGCCGATCGAAGACGCGTGGCGCGCGAGATCGATCGTCTCGCGTGTGCTTTGCGCGCCCACATGGATGATGACCGTCTTTTCTTTGGGAGAGGCGCGGACGGCCACTTCCGCCACTTGTTTGCGCTGTGCCGGGGATTGAAGCAACCCTTCGCCGGTTTGGCCGCAGACATACACGCCATGGCAACCCTGCCGGTAAAAAGAGTCCAGCAAACGTTCGAAGGGCGCCGGAGTGAAACGCTCCTCGTCGTCGAGAGTGGTAACAACCGCAGGCAGAATACCGGCAAAGGGGCTACTCATGATTCAGATCTTTCAATATCTCACCTGCCTTCTTTTTAGGTATTTCCGGCGAATGCCTTTCATGATGCGCTCGCCGAGCGTTCCGAACGGCTGGTCGGTGGTCAAGTAGGTCCAGGTGGCGCCGCGCTCAAATCGTTCTTCATTCGGGGAGCGGATTGCTTCCACGAGCTCCTGTTCGAGGCGCTGATGGAAATCCTGGTAGATGGCGCGCACACCAATTAGGAATTCAAACAACGGATCGCGGCCACCCCAAGAGACCCAATGCACGCCACCGCGCAATTCCGCGACGCTGGCCAGATAGTCGGCCCAGAGATCGTCGATCACTGCGAGGGCCAGACGGCGGCCGTCATTTTCGAGAACACTTTCCGGTATAGCCTGGTGCAGCTCGGCATAGCGCTCTTCGGGCAGCATCGAAGCGATGCTCCACTCCGGTGACAGTAGAATCTCGCGGCGCAGCGCCTGGACTTCGCGGCGATGATGCTCGGAAGCGGACTCGTACTTCCAAAGCGTCTGGCGCGTCTCGATATTCTGGCTTTCGACGGTGCGCTGGACGCTATCGACGTCCGGGTTGCCTTCGATGCCGAAGCGGACGAGCAGATCGTCTTCGAGACTGATGAAGAAACGAGACGTGCCGGGATCGCCTTGGCGGCCGGCGCGCCCGCGGAGCTGATTATCGATGCGCCGAGCCTCGTGGCGGGTTGTGCCGATGACGTAGAGGCCGCCCAGTTCGATGACCTGTTGATGGGTTTCCGGCGGATTGCCGCCGAGCAGAATGTCCGTTCCCCGCCCCGCCATATTAGTGGAAATCGTGACGGCTCCGAGTGCGCCAGCCTGCGCAATGATTTCGGCTTCGGCCTCATCGTTTCTGGCGTTCAGGACATTGTGCGGAACGCCGACAGCCTCAAGGTGGACGCTGAGCCGTTCGGAGTCTTCCACGCTGGCAGTACCGACGAGGATGGGCCGGCCGGTCTGGTGGACCTTTTGAATCTCTTTGACTAGGGCGCGGTCGCGAGCGGCTTTGTCGGCGTACAGAATATCCGGCAGATCTTTGCGGATTACGGGGCGATTTGTCGGGATCACCACGACGGGCAGTTTGTAAACTTTCCAGAACTCTTCGGTCTGGGTAGCCGCGGTGCCGGTCATGCCGCAGATACGCTCATAAATGGCCACGAGGTTCTGCACGGTGATGGAGCCGAGTATGCGGCCTTGCGTTTTAAGGCCCAGGCCTTCCTTGGCTTCGAGGGCCGATTGCAAGCCTGCGGGCCAGCGGCGATTCTGGGCGATGCGGCCCTTGAATTCATCGACCAGTTCGATAGAGCCGTTCTTGACGACATAGTCGACATCGCGCCGCAACAGGACATGAGCGTGCAGCGCGTCCTGTACGGCGGTGAGGATGCGGAGATTGTGTTCTTCGAATAGATTCCCCGAGCCGAGGGCCGCTTCGACACGGCGGATACCGGCGTCGGTCAACTGCACGTTGCGCGCGAACTCGTCGGTGAAGTAGTGCGCGCGCGGCCGAAGACCCGTTACAACAGCGTCAACGCGGCGCGCCAGCGTGGGATCTTCGGTAATTCCGCCGGCGATAACGAGCGGGATGCGCGCTTCATCAATGAGGATGGAATCTACTTCGTCGATAAGGGCGAAGGCGAACGGCCGCTGTACCAATTCGTCTGGGGTTCGGGCAAGGCCATCGCGGAGATAGTCGAAACCTACTTCGTTAGCGGTCGCATAGGTGATGTCGCAGAGATACGCGGCGCGGCGCTCGGCGGCGGACATGTGCTGCGCGATGTGAGCGACGGACAGACCGAACCATTGATAGATTCCGCCCATCCAGGCGGCATCGCGGCGCGCGAGGTAATCGTTCGCGGTCAGCACGTGGATGCCGCGGCCTTGCAGCGCATACCAGATGACGGCGGGAACAGCGGCCAGCGTTTTGCCTTCGCCGGTCTGCATTTCGGCGATGGCGCCGCGCTGCAGCGCCAGAGCGCCGGCGATCTGCACCTCGAACATCTTCAGCCCGAGCAGGCGTTCGGCGATGACAGCGGCAAGCGCGAATACTTCGACGACATCCGGATTGCCGCGAATGCCGGCGGCAGAGGAGCAGAGAGAATCGTCTGACAATGAGGACAGCTCTGCGCGGCGGCTGCGAATCGCAGTCATCTGCGCTTCCTGCTCACGATCGATGAGGCCAAGAAAACGCTTCACCTTGGCTAGTGACACGAATACTCTCCTTGATTGTTTGTCGCATAAACCGATGCTGCCGCTATTGTGATATGCTCAGCGCCTATGCCGGCGCCGGAACCAGCACTCGATCAAATACCGCTTGCCATGGCGAGCACGAACGACCTCTTTAATAAGGAGGTATTCGGCAAACGGAACTTCGACGCTCTGGACAAGATCTATACCGAGAATGCCCGCATTCTGCCTCCGGGCGCTCCGATGATTTCGGGCCGAAAGGCGATTCGGGAATTTTGGGCCGGCCTGATCAGCTCTGTCAACGCGAAATCAGCGGTGCTTACCTCT
>JAICIH010000116.1 GCA_025924475.1 Bryobacteraceae bacterium | reverse complement strand
TTCCGGCCTTCAGCGCTCCTGCTAAATTGCCCGAGGCGGCGGCTATTCTGGACCGTTATGTTGCTGTCACGGGCGGGCTCGCCACGTATCGGAAATTTGCCGCCGAGATTGTTGAGATCACCATTACTTCGGACGATGGACACAGCTTCGGAATAACGGAATTTCGCGCGCGCGATGGACGCCGGCAAACGCAGATCGACGCTGGGCCGTCTTCGCGCCAGAAGGGCGTTTTGAACGGCGTCGCGTGGGAGTTTTCGCAGCCGGGTGGCGCGCGTATTCTGGCCGGTAAGCCAGCCGAACGGGCATTGGCCATGAGCCACGGACTTGGTCCCGATAGCTGGCGTGAGGAATTCCCCTCGGCTGTCACGCGGGGCGAAGAAGTCCTCGGCGCGAAGAAATGCTATCGCGTGCGTCTGACGCGTAAAGACGGTAGCGTGGTCGAACGGCTTTATGAGGAGCGCAGCGGGCTATTGCTGCGTGAAGAATTTACGGAGTTGGACAGTGCCGGCGCGGACCAGCCGGTCATTCTCGATATCGATGGCTACGCGGATTCGCGCGGGCTCCAGCATCCTTCCGCCATGCGCATGACGAAAGATGGGCGCGTATTCAAAATGAAAGTCGAAAGCGTGGATCATAGTACGATCGTGCCCCCCGACGCATTTGTTCTTCCGCACGAAGTGGTTCGCGCCATTGCCGGGCGCAACCAGAATCCATCGGCGCCGAACGCGGTTGAGTTAGCGGACAAGTTCATCGAAGCGACCGGAGGTAGAAAGGGCTATCAGGCCGTCAAGACCGAAACGGTGAAAGCCGATGTCACATTTAAGGGAGCCGGTCTGAAAGGGCAACTGATCATGTATGCGGCCCAGGGCGGCAAGCAATACCAGTCCTTCGATATTCCTGGAGCGGGCAAGTTCGAATCCGGCAGCAATGGCGATGCCGCATGGGAGCGATCGGTCATGCTCGGACCGCGTCTGCTGCCCGGACGGCGTATCGGCGGCGGCACATTGGGACCTGCGGCGGAGGACGTGCTGCAATGGTCAAACAGCTTTCTCCGTGTAGAGATTGTTTCCAAAGCCGAGGTCAACGGCGCACCCTGCTACCTTGTCCAACCAACCCCGCAACAGGAAGGGGAATTGGCCACGACCTTCTGTTTTGACGTGCAGACCGGCTATCTGACGCGAATGACTGCTACGGTCGTTAGCGAAAGCGGCAAAATGCCGCTGGACCTTCTGCTCAGCGATTATCGGCCGGCTGGTCCGATCAAGATCGCCTATCACGTGGAGACCAAGGCCGCGGGGCAGCCGATCAGCGTGGATGTGACGGACGTGGCGGTGAACGGCGTACTGCCCGATGGGGCCTTCGATCTGCCAGCTGATGTGCGCGCGCTCAAAGAAAAACGGAATACGGACGCCGCCGCCGAATCTCCCGCCCGGCCAACTTTGAAGCGAAGCCACAAAAGCGGAAAATAAGCGCCGCGTCTGGCAATTGTGGCGCGGGCACTCATGCCCGCTGTGCCGCGACTCGTCGCGGCATTGCCGGGGACAACGAACAAACTTCGCAAGTCGTTGATCTTGAAACTGAGCCGCGACCACAGGGAGCGGTGATTAGCATTCAAATGTGACGACCTTGGGCTAATGTCGTTGATTTAAGGCAGGCGGTCACAACGAATCGGCCTTTATTTTTATCTCTTTTTTTCAAACGATTAGCCTCATTTCTTGCGGCTGGGAGAACGAGGTGTGTGGGAGTACTCGAGCGAGAACGCTCGAATGTCTGACCCGAGATGGAAGGCCGCCAAGCACGCTTGCATGTCTAGCAAGCTGCTGCTGCCGGATGAGGATCCGGCCGAATTAGATGAATTGCTGGAGGGGTTGCGGGAGCAATACCAGCCGGAGGCGATGCTCGATTTTCCATTCATCATCGAGACGGCGCGCGCGATTTGGATTTTGAAGCGGAATGGCCGGCGCTATGACGAATTCGAGCAGGCGCTGCACAAGCAGCAGCCGGATTCGACCAGGTGGACTACGGAGCAATGGCGCCAACTGGATTTGCGAACGCGGTACCGGACAACGGCGGAGCGTTCGTGTACGCGAGCACTGCGAAACCTGGCCCACATACGACACATCCGCGGCAAATTCGCAGCAGAAGTAATTGAGATAAAGCCCAAGGAAGAAAAGAAGAAAGCCGCGCCGGCAGACAAGCCTTTCAAATTGCCGAACGGTGGTCCACCGCCGTTATACCAGCGGATCGTGGTGACGGAGGAGGAGGGCAAGACGTCGACGCAAGTCTATCCCACAACCGCCCAACTACTCGAGCTGACAAAGGACCTGGCGCCTGAAACGAATCTGGAACGCATTTTCGACTCTTCAAACGGCGTGTGTGCCAGCTTCAGGATGAATGTGGCGAGTTGGCGAAAGCTGGTAGCGCTCGAAGAGGCGCACGGGGACGGGATCTTTTTGAAACCGGAGGAAGCCAGCTAATCACGCACGAAAGGATCATTCCCCCATATGTCAACCGAATCTCAAATTCAAGCCAACCGCGAAAACGCCAAGTTGTCCTGTGGCCCGAAAAGCGAAATTGGAAAAGCCGTCTCTGCTTTGAACAATACCCGCCATGGTCTAACCGGAGCCTTCCGCGTCCTCCCCAGTGAATCGCAATCCGATTTCGACGCACTCCTCGCCGCCTTCCGGGAAGAGCACCAGCCCGAAACTTTGACCGAAACCACGCTCGTCGAAGCCATGGCCCAGCACCATTGGCTGCGCCGCCGTGCTCTGGCGCTCGAACCCTCCTGCTATGATCCCGAAACGGGCGCCATCACGGACGAAAAGCAGCTCGCTCTCTACCTGCGCTACCAAACCACGCACGAGCGCGCCTTCCACAAAGCCCTGAACGATCTTCTAAAGCTAAGAGCCGCAAAGCGAAAGGAGCAAATTGGCTTCGAATCGCAGAAGAGAAGACAAGAGGAACACGCCCGCAAACAAGAACAGCACCAAATGAAAAAAGAACGCCACAAATGGGAAATTATCCTCGCCGAAGTGAAGGTCGAGGGCCAGCAACTCCGCGATCTGAACCGCGATATGGCAGAATCCGAGCGATTATGGCGCTTGCAGGAGCAGAAATAAGAGCTAAAAGCTGATAGCCAATAGCTATTAGCTTTATGACCTACCGGCTCGTCCCGGCGGCTTTATTCGTCGACCAAGGCTGCGCCTGATACGTCCAGTTGCGCGTGCTGTAGTCGCTATAGGTCAGCAGGATCAAAATCATCAGCCACGCCAGACCAGCCACGCAAAAGAGCCTGGTGAGCGTGGTGCTATGCCGCACGCCCATAAACACCCAGGCGACGAGTGATGCTTTGGTCACCGCGATCAGCAGCGCTACGACGATGTTCCACTCGCCTAGCTCGAAATACGAAACGTAAGACGTTAATCCCGTCAGTACGATCAGTGTCGCCCAAACGGCGACCAGGGTGCCTACTTTCGGTATGGGTACGTGAAAAGCGCTCATCGGCGGTGTCCAATCAGGTATAGCAGCGGGAACAGGAAAATCCACACTATGTCGACAAAGTGCCAGTACAGGCCAATCATTTCAACGGGCGCGAAGTAATTTTCGTTGAATATGCGCCGCTTCGCCTGTACCAGCAGAAAGGTGAGCAGCCCCAGGCCTATGACCATATGCAGAGCGTGCATTCCGGTCATTGCGAAATACAGGAAGAACAGGATCTGCGCGTTGTGCTGATAGCGAGGCTCGTCGTATTGGAAATCAAAACCAGGGACCAAATGTTCCACCCATTTCGAGTGGTATTCGAAACCCTTAATCACCAGGAAGATCGTTCCGAAGATCATGGTGAGAATCAGGAACAAAATGAGGTGAGCCCGCTTGCTGAGCTGCGCCGCGCGCACCGCCAGCACCATCGTCAAGCTGCTGCAGATCAGCACGGCGGTATTGGTTCCGCCCAGGACTACGTCCATGAACTTGCTAGTAGATGCAAACGCGTCGGGATACATGTTGCGGTATACGGCGTAAGCCGCGAACATGCCGCCGAAGAACAGCACTTCGGTGATCAGGAACGTCCACATGCCCAGCATGGATGCATCCATCTGCTGCGAAGACGTAGCGAAGTGATGTCGTAGATGGGTTGCTTCTACGCTGGGCTCGTGAGCCTCGTGAACCAATGTGTCAGCCAACGACTTCCTCCAGTGGGCCGTAATCGTACGCTTCTTTCGTCACAATGGGTGTCTCGTCGAAATTGTAGGTTGTGGGCGGCGATTGAATTTCCCATTCGAGTCCGGTAGCCCCCCATGGATTCGCGGGAGCTTTGGGGCCTTTTCGGATGGACCAGGCAAAGTAGATCATCGGTATCAGGTAGCCGATACCCAGAATAGAGGCGCCGGCGGTAGAGAGCACATTGAGCGCCTGGAATTCAGGAGGATAGGCGTGAATACGCCGCGGCATCCCAAGATAGCCGAGGATGAACTGCGGAAAGAAGGTCAGGTTAAAGCCGATAAAAATGATAAGCGCGGCGAATTTCGCCCAGGCTTCCGGATACAGCCGGCCAGTGATCTTTGGCCACCAGTAGTGCAGTCCGCCTAGGAATGCCATCACCATGCCGCCCACCATAACGTAGTGGAAGTGGGCCACGATGAAGTACGTGCCGTGCGTGGCCACATCGGTGGCGAGCGCGGCCAGAAACAGGCCCGTCAACCCGCCAATTGTGAATAGCCCGATAAAGCCGAAGGCGTACAGCATGGGAGTGTCGAACGAGACCGAGCCTTTGTACATGGTCGCCGTCCAGTTGAAAACTTTGATCGCCGACGGAACCGCCACCATGAAACTCAGGAACGAAAACGCCACGCTCGTGTACATCGCCTCGCCGGTAACGAACATATGATGGCCCCACACGAAAAAGCTCAATACGGCGATGGCCATGCTCGAGAACGCCACGAAGTTGTAACCAAACACCCGCTTGCGCGAGAAGCAAGCCACGATTTCGCTGATGACACCCATGCCCGGCAGAATCATGATGTACACGGCCGGGTGCGAATAAAACCAAAACAGGTGCTGGAACAGAATCGGATCGCCGCCGATATTTGGATCGAAGATGCCGACGTGCGCGACGCGTTCAAAAGCGATCAGCGTGAGGCTGATGGCGAGCACCGGAGTGCCCAGCACCTGGAGCAGCCCGGTGGCGTAATTAGACCAGACGAACAGCGGCAGGCGCGACCAGGTCATTCCCGGCGCGCGCATCTTATGCACGGTGACGATGAAGTTCAAGCCTGTGAGGATGGAGGAGAAGCCGGCCACGAAGACGCCCATCACCGCGGACAGAACATAGGAGTTTGAATAGGTGCTGCTGTAGGGAGCGTAAAAGGTCCAGCCGGTATCGACGCCGCCCCGTGCCACGGCGTAGATCGTGAAAATCGCGCCGAAAACGTACAGGTACCAGCTCAACAGGTTAATACGCGGGAAGGCCAGATCTTTGGCCCCGATCATGATGGGAATCAGAAAATTGGCGAGTGTTGCCGGAATCGAAGGCACCAGGAAGAAGAACACCATCACGATGCCGTGCATCGAGAACAGGCGGTTGTAAGTTTCCGACGAGAAGATTCCTTCGGGCTCGAGGAGGTTGATGCGGAACAGGACCGCCATAGTCCCGCCGACGAAAAACATCGCGGTGATGGAGATCAGGTAAAGAAATGCGATCCGCTTGTGATCGGTAGTGAACAGCCAGCTTTTCCAGCCGTGTTCGACGTTGAGGTAGTTGACTTCCTCAGCGGCAATTTCGGGTGTTCCGTGCGCTATGGTTGCCATTTTTCTTATTCGTTCCTTACTGCTGTGGGGCGCTCGCCGCCGGCGCCTTGGCGGGCGCTTTGGCTTTGGGCGCGATTACTACGGGCCGTTGCTGGCCGCCCTGCTGCGAGGCGGGCGTTGGCGGCGAAAGCGACTTGACGAAGGCGATCAATTGAATAACTTGCTCCTCGCTCAATTGGCCCTTAAAATTCGGCATGATATTCGGCTGGAAGCCGCTGACGACCTTGGCGTTCGGATCGAGAATCGATTCCCGTATATAGGAATCGTCCGCGATGACCGTACGGCCGTCGTCTAACTGTACCGGTTTGTTGTACACGCCACGCAGAATCGGGCAGCGGCCTTGCTGATCGAGCAGGTGGCACGTCGAGCAGCCGTTTTGCTCGAACAGTTGCTGCCCCTGCTCGGCGAGTGAACCGTGCGAGCCGCCGCCGGCCCAATTGGCGTAATCGCGGTCGTTGAGAACCTCCACCCAACCGCTCATGCTGGCGTGCGCGTTCCCGCAGTATTCGGTGCAGTAAAGGCGGTAGCGGCCGGGTTTGGTGGCGGTGAACCACAAGCTGTCATAGTGGCCGGGCACCACGTCATGCCGCACCCGGAAAGCGGGGATGGAGAAACTATGGATAACGTCTTCGCTCGCCATTGTCAGCTTTACGGGTTGGCCGACAGGCACGTGCAGCGCATTGATTTCATGGCTGCCATCGGGATATTGCACTTTCCACATCCACTGCTTGCCGGTAACGAAGACTTCCATGGCGTCCTTGGGGGGATTTTGCGCGGCGAAAAACAATTTGGCGCCCCACCAGAACATAATCAGCATGATCAGAAAAGGGATAATCGACCAGGTTGTCTCGAGCACGTTGGAGCCTTCGATCTGGGTGGCCCGCACGTTGGCGCGCCGGCGATATTTCCAGGCGAATAGGATTACGGCCGCGAAAATCAGCACCGTCATAATGGCCGAGACAATGATTTCAAACCAGTACAGGTCGTCGATCGGTCCGGCCTGGGCCGAAGCGGCCGGCGGAAACAATTGTAGATCGGCCAGGAGCAGCGTCAGGCTAGCCGGCATGATGCACCTCTCTCCAGGCCGTCTGGCTCTTCTTCTTCTTTTCGGTTCGCATGAGGAAATAAAGGAGCCCCGCCAGCGCCAGCAGCGTCAAGATGCCGGCCAGCTTCAGGACATTTAGAATGGCAAGCGTATATTTGCCTTGCAGCGCGTCGTAGTGAAAACAGAACAGGAGAATGTAATCCACCGGCGAGCCGATCTTGTGTTGAGAAGCGTCCACCAGCGCCATACGCAGATCGGCCGGGGCGTAATCGATGCCGTAGAAGTAGCGCGACATCTTGCCGTCGGGCGTAACCACCATGATGCCGCCCGCATGGATGAATTGCTTGGTCGCCTTGTCCCAGCGATAGCGCCAGCCGGCGGCGGAAGTGAGCTTGGCGATTGCCGCTTCATCGCCGGTCAAAAAATGGAAGCCGGCATCGTAACCGGGCCGGTCGAATTGTTTACGGTATTCCGCCTTCGCTTTGGCGGCGGCTTCGGCGGTATCGTGCGGATCGAAGCTCACCACGACCACGTTGTAGTCGCGCCCAGGCTCGAGCGAAACACGGCGCAGCGCCGAGACCGTTTCACGCAGACTCATCGGGCATAAGCTCGTGCAGGTGAAGTAGACCAGCGAAAGAACCACTGGCTTATCGCCGAAGTACGTGCTCAGCGGAGCGACGCGGCCCGCTTCATCGCGGAAAGCGATATTCAGCGGCACCGGCGAGCTTAGCTTTTGATCGATGCCCACATCTTTCGTGAGGCGCGGACGCGCATATTGCGCCGGTAGCAGGGAAGCCGCCACCAGCGCCAGGCACACCGCTATGATGCCGCTATTGCGCACGCTTGCGAATTTCCCCCCGAATCTGCGGAACTTGGGCCGGTTGCGGTTGGCGGTAGGCAGGCGGCATGTTGTTGATGCTGCCCGCAAAAGCGCGGCCTTCGCCGCCCGGCGTCGTAATGCCGCTCGGAGCGTTCGGCTGAATCCTGAGCTGCGACACGACCGTGTCCATCGCCTTATCAATCGGAACGTGGATCTTTCCGTTGGCGTCCTTGCCCGAGCTGTTCAATACTTCGTTTTCATGCGCGCGCATGTCGGGAACTTCTTCCCAAGGATGGACCTGAAGCTGCGGCGCGGGCGCGAGCACGCGGCCCGGAGCCAGGGGGCTCGGCAATTCGCCTATGGAATGGCCGTCTTCGAGCATCTTGTGAAAGCCGATGGTTATGGCGAATACGATTACCAGAATGCCCACGATAATGCCGAGCGACCAGATGACCATGCTGGCGCTGGCGTCCACCCTTTCGTATTTGGTGCCGCCATGGCCTTCTACCGGCTCGGTGTGTTTCAGGCCTTCGGAATGGACGAGACGGTGTTCTTTCAGATCTTTTCCACTCAAGCGATAACCTCCTCCGGCCGCGGCGCCATCACACGGCTATCCCGCAGCGGCAACAGCGGACGGCGCCGCAATTGTCCGAGAAACACGTACAGCCAAATGCCGCCCAACCCGATAAAGGCCGCCGCATCGGTCCAATACACGGTGAAGTGCGTTGCGGTGGCAAGCGGCGAGCTCGCACTGGTGTTACGGAACGTCGGCTCTACTATCCAGAATATATCGACCAGGCGCGCGACCAATATCCAGACGCATACCCAAATCAGGCGGCGCGGATTCTTCTTCAGATTCTGCGAAAGCAAGGCGCAGAAGGGAATCGCGAACATACTGAGCGCCACAGCCCAGGCAAAATATTTCCAGAAACCGGCAGTGCGGTCCAGATACCAAACCGCTTCCTGCGGCAGGTTCGCCGGCCAGGTGATGATGAGCTGCGATGCGGACAGGTACGCCCAGAAGATCACGAAGGCAAACATCATTTTGCCAAGCTCGTGCAGGATCGGCGCATTCACGCGTCCCCCGAAGCGATCTTCTTTGGAAACCAGAATCATGACCAGGATGGTCAGCGCGAAGGTCTGCAAAATGTCGCCGATCAGGATCATCGCGCCATACACGGTCGAAAAATACTGCACATCGGTCGAGAGCACCCAATCGAACATCGCGAAGGTGGCGGTAACGCTGAAAATCAGCAGGCCGGGCGCGCTGAAGGCGCGCATGCGCTCGCGTAGAGTGGGATCGCCGGTGCGGTCCTGCTCGTCGGCGAGTTTGTTCACGCGCAAGCCCCAGAACAGCCATATCGCGAAATAAACCACCATGCGCACGAGGAAGAACGGCAGGTTGAGATACGGCTGTTTATGGTGCAAGAAATGGTTATTGGCAACGAGATCGGCGTGCGTCCAGGGATAGATGTCTTTCATCCCGACTAACAGCACGACCAGAAACAGAATCATCAGCGGCAGCGTGCGCATTTGCGCTTCCAGAAAACGCCGCGAAGTGGCGCCCCATCTACCGCCGACCACGTGATGCATCAGCAGCACGCAGAGGCCGCCGAGCGTGAATCCGGTCCAGTACATGAAGGCGAATAAATACGATTGGAAAAACTGCGCGCGATTGGCGAAAAAGCCCGCGACGCAGAGCAGCAGCCCGAGTCCGCCCACAACTCCCGAAATCCGTTCCACGCTGGCCGCTTTCGGGCCCAGGCGGAATTCGGGGATACGCGGCTCTGCGGCGTGTCCGTTATTTGTCACTTGCTTCCTCCAGCGGGAGTGGGTACCGCGCCCTGGCTCAATTGGAGAGCGCGGATATAGGCGGCAATGCGCCAGCGATCGTCTACCGCCACGCGCGAGGCATAGCTATACATAGCGCCATAGCCGTTGGTCATAACGTCGAAAAAGTGTCCGACCGGCGCGTCTACCAGCCGTTGATCCAGATAGCTGGGCGGTTGACGCAGGCCGCGCGCCACGATCATGCCGTGGCCGTTGCCCAGCCGTCCGTGGCAGGGCGAGCAGTAAATATTGAACCGCTGCTGCCCGCGCTCGATATCGGCGCGCGCGATCTGAATGGGGAACGCGTCTACGTCTTTACCGTCGATTTTGCCGGTGTAGCGCGCCTGATTGATGTGTAATTGCCCGCGCGCCACCGTATCGGCGATCGTTGGCCGCTCCGATCGGCCGTCGCCGAAGAAATCGGTCGAGGCGAATGGTTTATAGCGCGGTTGATTGTGCATATCCTGCCGGCACGCCGTGCTGGCAAGCAGGCCGCCCAACAGGCAGAGGAAGGTGGCTTTATTCCGGAACAACATTTACCTCTCTCCCTCCCAGCGTTTCGAGAAACCGCAACGTATCGGCCTGTTCAAATTTCGGATCGGACGATTCAATGCATAAGAAGAACCTGTCGACGGAGGCCCTTTGAAAAGCGGGCACGTTGAAGACTGAATGATAAGGGCGGGGAAGGCCATTCATGGCAAGCATGCTTACTAAAGCTGTCAGCGAGGCCAACAGAATCATGCACTCGAAAGTGATCGGAATATAAGCCGGCCAGCTATTCAGGGGCCGCGCGCCGACGTTGTGCGGATAGGCGATCACGGTAATCCATTCGAGCAGCCCAAGGCCGCCGACTACACCGCAGATTCCACCGATCAACACGCAGAGCGCCACTTTGTTGTGTTTAAATCCGATCGCCTCGGCCAGGCCTTCGACCGGGATAGGCGTGTAGGCGTCCATCTTGCGGTAACCCGCGGCGTGGGCTTCGTGGCAGGCGGCCAGCAGTTCCTCCGGCGTATCGAATTCCACCATCACGCCGTGGATGCCGCTGGGGTGGCTAAGCGTCGCTTCGTGGCTCATGCTTCCTCCGCGACCGGCTGATTATGCTGGCCATGCATTTCGTGATGGACCACTTCGCGGACCTCGAATATCGAGATCGTCGGGAGCGCCCGCACGAACAGGAAGATCAGGAACATGAAGAAGCCGAGTGTGCCGGTAAATGTCGCCCAATCCCATTTGGTCGGGATGTATATACCCCAGGAAGACGGTAGAAAGTCGCGGTGCAAGCTCGTTACGACGATGACGAAACGCTCGAGCCACATGCCGGTGTTGACGACCAGGGAAAGAATCCAGACCAGCAGAATATTGTGCCGGACACGGCGCGACCACAGCATCTGCGGCAGTGCAATATTACACAGAATCAGCAGCGCGTACGTGAAGCCATAGGGACCGGTCATGCGGTTCCAGTACATGAAGCTTTCGTACTTGTCGCCGCTATACCAGGAAAAGAACGCTTCCATCGAATAGCCGTACGCAACAATGAGGCCCGTGCCGAGCATGAATTTGGCAGCCGCGTCGATATGCCGCAGCGTGATCAAGTCGCGCATGTTGTACCAGGAGCGCAACGGGATGATCAGGGTCAACACCATGGCGAAGCCCGAATAGATGGCGCCGGCGACAAAATAGGGCGGGAAGATCGTGGTGTGCCAGCCGGGCAGGATGCTGATGGCGAAGTCGAAGCTGACGATGGTGTGTACGGAAAGCACCAGCGGTGTGGATAAGCCGGCAAGCAGCAGATAGGCCTTCTGATAGCGGTGCCAGTGGATGGCCGAGTTGCGCCAGCCGAGTGATAAGAAGCCGTAGATTTTTCTCTGCCAAAGATGCGGCGCGGTATCGCGCATGCTGGCCAAGTCGGGAATCAGGCCCACGTACCAGAACACCAACGAAACTGTTCCGTAGGTAGAGACTGCGAACACATCCCACTCGAGCGGGCTACGCGGCTGCGGCCAAAGCCACATCGAATTCGGATACGGGAAGAGCCAGTAGGCAAGCCATGGCCGGCCCAGGTGCAGGATCGGGAACATGCCGGCGCAAGCGACGGCAAACAGCGTCATGGCTTCGGAAAAGCGATTGATGGACGTACGCCAGTCCTGCTTCAACAGGAATAGGATGGCGGAAATGAGCGTACCGGCGTGGCCGATACCGATCCACCAGACGAAGTTGATAATCGCGAAGCCCCAGCCGATGGGGATGTTGACGCCCCAGATGCCAATGCCGCGCATGAATAGATAGCCCATGGCGAGCATCAGCAGATTGACGAAGCAGAATGCGATGAACGCGCCTACCAACCACTTTTTGGGCGAGTTCTTAAAGGGAAGAAAGGAGATTCCGGCGATGCGCGCGGTAACGGAATCGTACGTGTGGCCCTTCCCAAGGATGACGTCGGGACCGGGGTCGGGGATGAGCTGCTGCGGTAGCTCTTTGTGCTCAGCCTTCTCTATGGTTGCCACTCTGACCTCTTAGAGTCTCGTTGGAATTTCGAACATAGGCTAAATACGTCGTTCGCGGACGCGTATTCAAGTCGTCCAGCAGACCGTAATTGCGCTTGGATGCCTGCAGCTTCGCTACCCGGCTGTTCGGATCGTTCAAATCGCCGAACACGATGGCCTGGGTCGGACAAACCTGCTGGCAAGCGGTTAGAATCTCGCCGTCGCGAATCGGGCGCTCTTGTTTTTCGGCGGTAATTTTGATCTCCTCGATGCGCTGGATGCAGTAAGAACATTTCTCCATCACGCCGCGGCTGCGAACCGAGACGTCCGGATTGCGCATGCCGCGCATGCTTTCGGTGGTCCAATCCGAATACAAGTAAAAGTTGAAGCGGCGGACCTTGTAAGGACAGTTGTTCGAGCAGTAGCGCGTGCCGACGCAGCGGTTGTACACCATTTCGTTCAAGCCTTCCTTGCTGTGAACGGTGGCCGCCACCGGGCAAACCACTTCGCAAGGCGCATTTTCGCAGTGCATGCAAGGCACCGGCTGGTTGTACATCTCCGGCTCGTCGAGATTGCCGGAGTAGTAGCGGTCCACGCGAATCCAGTGCATGTGACGGCCGCGCGCCACCTGATCTTTGCCGACGACCGCAATATTGTTTTCCGCCTGGCAGGCGATGATGCATGAATTGCAGCCAGTGCAGATATTCAGATCGATCGACATGCCCCATTTGTGGCCCGGATAGTGCCATTGATCGGGGTAGAGCGTCAAATCTTTGGGAATCGGTTTTTCTTCGCGCGTCGGGAAATCGGGATGCTCGCGGTATTCCGTAATGTCGGCGGCCTTCACCGGCTCGCGTCCCGCCATGGTCTGGGTTTCCTGTACGTTCGCGATGCGGTAATGCTCGCCGGTCTTCGCAATGGTTCCGGCCGTCAAGTAAGGGCTAGCGGTGTCTTGGACCAGATAGGCGTTGTAACCGATGCGATTGCCCACGCGACCCGACGCCGTCCGGCCATAGCCGAAGTGCAGTGTGATGGAGCCTTCAGGAGTTCCGGGCAGCACGAAGGCGGGACCGGTCGTGCTCTTGCCGTTGACCGTCACCTTCAGCATGTCGCCCAATGTGATGTGCAGCTTGGCGGCGTCCTTCGGGCTTACGTAAATCACGTTGTCCCAGGTGGTCTTGGTCTGGGATTTCGGCAGCTCCTGCAGCCAGCCATTGTTCGAATGAGCGCCGCAGGCGATCGTCGGATCGGGGCGGAGCACCACCTCGTAAGCGCCGGTGGGCGGAGCTTGCAGGGGCGGCAACGCCGGGCTAGCCGGTGCGTTCAGTACACCGACGGCCGTGCCTTCTATCCAGCCGTTATGCAGCGAAGTCTTCCACCAAGTATCGAAGTCCGCGCCTTTGTATTCGCTTTGCCAGAAAGCCTTTACGATTTCGTGCGAGTTCTGATCCGGCTTACCTAACAGGATGCTGAGAATTTCGTGCGCCGACTTGCCCTGATACAACGGTTCGACCAAAGGCTGCTGCAACGTAATCGTGCCGTCGAAAGCGCGGCAATCGGACCACGTCTCGAGAAAATGCGCTTCGGGAACGTGCCAGTGGCTCCAGCGCGAGGTCTCATCGAAGAATTGTCCCAGCCGGACCACTAAGCGCGCCTTGCGGATAGCGGCTTCAAAATTAAGCGAGGCCGGCGCGTCGTATACCGGGTTCTGGCTCAAAATAACCAGCGTCTCGATGCGGCCGTTGTTCAAATCGGCGGTCAATGCTTCGAGGGAATGTGTGTTGTCGGGTTCAATGCCGTCGAGCACCCGCACGGTCTGGCCGATATTGCCGAGCGCCACGTTCATGGCATAAGCAGCCAAATGAACGCTTTCGGGCTGAAATTCACCGGGGATCACCACGCAGCGGCCTTTGGCCTTGGTGAGATCGTCGGCGACAGCGCTCAACCAACTGGGAGCGGTTCCTTCGACCGCGGGCGCCGCCGCTACGCCGACGGCTTTCGCAAGCTGATAGGTAAGGGAAGGAATTTCGCCGCTTTTGACAGTAAAGTGATGATCGGCAAGGGATCCGCTGACAGAAGGCGAGGATTCGATGGCGTACAAACGATTGGGCGCTTCTACGCTTTCCAAGCCACGCTTGCGTCCGAACTGGCGCGCATAGACCATCGCCGCCGGACCGCTGTTCAGAAAATCGCTTTCGAGCGAGACAATAACGTCAGCCTTCGAAATGTCGTATGAAATGAAGGCTTTACGGCCGGCGATCTTGCGAGCCGCGGTGGCCACCGCCGGATTCACTTCCGGGTCGTGGACGTACCACTTAGCGGAGGGCCATTGCGCGAGCAGCGCGCTCATCTGGCTCTGCAGAGTTGGCGAAGTAACCACGCCAGACAGAATCGCGAAGCCCTCGCCTTTGCGCATTCCGACTTCCTGCGCTTCCGTGCTCAGCCGGCCTGTGAAGGTGCCCCAGGTGTTCATGCGGCCGGTGTTCAAAACTGTTTGGGAGCGGTCGGGATCGTAAAGATTCAGGATCGAGGCTTGCTCGTAAATTGTTGTGGAGCCGAGACTTGCTGGGTGATCGGGATTGCCTTCGACCTTGGTCGGCCGGTTCAAATGGCTTTCGACAAGCAGGCCGCGGGCGTAGCCGCCGGTGGTCATTGCGGTGGCATAGAATAGTGCCACGCCAGGGGTCACGTTCTCCGGCTGC
>JAICIH010000115.1 GCA_025924475.1 Bryobacteraceae bacterium | reverse complement strand
TCTGATGGGAGCTACGAATCCCGCCAATGCAGCAGAGGGGACGATCCGCAAACGCTTCGCAGAGAATATCGAGCGGAACTGCGTGCATGGATCGGATGCGCCGGAAACGGCTGCGGTCGAGATACCGTTTTTCTTTGCCGCGAATGAGTTGATTTAGGCGCTCTCATTGTTCCGGATGTGCGCAGTACTCTTTTAGCTGCTCTGCGGGGGTGACTGCAACCCCGGGCGGGGGAGGAATCAATGCCAAACGCTGAAGCCTCATCTCGATATAGGCCCGATCGGAGCAGAGCTTGGGGTCCAGTTTGGATGCGGTCATGGAGGAAGGCGGTCCGAGATACAAAACGGCATCGAATTGATCTTCCAGGTGGACGGCACGCCGCTGAGGGCGCGGATCCCAAATCGCCGCTCCGAGCACCGTACCGCGAAGCATAGCGAGGCTCGGTATAGGCCAGGAACCCACATCAGGTTGCAACGCGCTCAAGTCTCTTCGGGTCTCCGGGAGTATTGTAAAGGCGCTGCCGAAATGAGCCTTCTCCAGCCGGGCAATGATGCCGGGAGCCCATTCGTCCGCCGCGCCAGGCACGGTGTTTTTGCGGACCAGATGCTGTCCCCGTAGATCACAAGAGCCCGCCGGCCCTTGGCCAGCACTTCCCGGCGCAGCACGTAAAGGGCATAGCCGTCGCGGTCACCCATGGCGTTCTGGAGATCCTGCAGACTGTGAACGTTCTCCCAGTTCATGGGCGGATCGCCCAGCAGAACGCGTAACCGGCGTGCGCGTGGAAGCGAAGCGTTCGCCTTCCGTACCGCGCGAAAAAAGTCCTCGTAAATAGGCAAATCCCATTCGTATTCCACTTGAGTCGTATCCTGCCAAATCCGGCGCAGCGATTCATACGGTACGTCCTCACCGCGAATGAATCGATCCAGAAGTTCCTGGTAACGGGAATTGCCAAATTCCACGAGGATGTCGTTGGCGACAGCTGTGAAGCGCGGGTCGCGAATCAGGGAAAGTTGAAAGGCATGGCACGGCTGATTGCCACGAAATTCCACGTTACCGAGCGCGACGACCGAGTATGAGCGAAATGCATCTACGATGGCCGAAATCGGTTCTAATGGCGCAGCAAGCCGTGTTGGCGCTTGCGCTTGCACAAGCAGCGCAATTGCGAAAACGCAGGTGAGATTCTTCGCGGAGCCACGGGCAGTTCTTTTCATTGTTCCCTCCGTTTTCCGGCCCAATAGACCAGAAGATGGGATACGCCAATCGCGGCGGGAGCAAGCCCGATCCATTGAATGCCGGGCGGAATTTCGAGTTTTGCGTTCGCCGTCGAAGCAATGACTGCAGACAATGTGACGAATGCACCGGCGCCGAGCGATAACCAGATGAGGCCCGCTAGCAGCAGGGTTCGCTGGACGTTCCAGGAGCTACGCTTTTGCTCCTGCTCGAGGGGCGGTAGATTGACGCCTTTTTCGATGGCGGCCAGGCGCTCCCGATGAATCAGCGTTCGCTTCTGGTGGCGCAGCCACTCGCGATACGCCGCATAAGCAACCAGCGCGATCGCAACGGCGGCAATTTCCATATCAGGGCCGATCGGCATTTGACCTCTATTTTTCCCTTCTCGCGGGTTTTATACTCTTCACGCCGAGCTTCGGTTGCAACAGAGAAAACATTTCAACGACTCCTCCCGTTTGCAACCCAGGCCATCGCTCGCGAGTATTAAGGGTTACCGAATGGATGAAAACGTTCAACAGCTGCTTCGACGAAAGCGGTACGCCGAAGCTTTGGAAGAGTTGTTGAACAGATACGAGACCAAGGTATTCCGGATGGCCGTTACTTTCTTGAAAGACCCGGCTCGCGCGGAGGAGGTCACACAGGATATTTTTCTGAAACTGTGGCAGGCGCTGCCTTATTACGATGGGCGCGCCTCACCCGGAACTTGGCTGTACACAATCGCCCGAAACACTTGTCTCTCGGCATCGCGATCCGATTTCTACCGCAAGACGGTTCCCCTCGACTCGAGGAAAGAATGCGCAGCGTTACGCCCGGCGATACAGAGTGACCTGGAACTGGAGCAATCGATCAATCGCTTGCCGGAAATTCAACAGGTGGTGATTACGCTGTTTTACCTTCAAGAAAAACGTGTTGACGAGGTGGCGCGCATGCTAGGGATACCGGAGGGAACCGTGAAGAGCCATTTGCACCGGGCGCGCCTGGCGCTTGGCGAAATGATGAAGGAGGCGCAATGAATTGCGAACACGCTCGGCAGGCCTTGCTGGATTCGCTCGATTCCCCAATCCCTGCGGAGCTAGATGAGGCAATGAGGAATCACGTTGGAAATTGTGAGGCTTGCCGCGGGTTTGCCGAACGGCAACGAGCTTTAGATGTACGCCTGACAGCCGCTGCGCCTGTTGTGTCTCTGAGTTCCGAATTCCGGAGTTCTCTTCAAGCGGAGCTCAGCGATCACCCTATCCCAATCCCAAGTTGGCCCGAGTCGCTGCCGGACATTGCACATTTAGCAGGTTGCGCATTCGCGATTTTGCTGTTGCTTGTCGCTTTGCCGCAATATTCGGCAGCGATACTCGCGGCAGGCATGGGATTTACCCTAGTGACGTACTTCCTTCAGGCGGTGGTTCGGAGTTCGTTGACTTAAGTGGCACCGAACAAGATTCGAGGAGGCCGACGAGGACGTCGGCCGCGGACCAGGAGGTCCGCCCCACAAGGCGAAGGGCCTGCCTTAGGCTACCTTGGCTTCCAGGGTATGGACGTCGATGGCGTTGGCGAGCGCCTTTTTGGTTTTTTCCGCGAGACTTCGCAGACGCGCGTGTTTCGGGCGGCTCAAACGCCGCTCGACACTGCGGCGGGCACGCAACAGGCGGATGCGCACCGCCGTTTCCGACCAGCCGTGCTGGCGGGCAATTTCCTGCACTTTATAGCCTTCAATATAGTGGCCTTCGAGCACGACGCGATCGTTCGGTTTGCAGTCGTGCAAAATGCGCTTGACGTCTATGGCAGCCACGTTCATGCGTGGAGGCGCCTGCAATTCCGGTAATGTCTGCGTTTGGGGTTCGCGCCGCAGAAAGGTGCGATGAATGTTCAGAGCGATGCTGTTGGTCCAGGTCAGCACCAGGTTGGGATCGCGTAGTTGTTCGCGGCGCTCCCAGCCTTTGGCCCAAGCTGCTTGGGCAGTATCCAACGCGGAGTCATAAGAAAGGCCGCGCGAAACAAGAAATCGCACAGTCAAATTGAATCCTCGCTGATACGCTTTGCCGTAATCTTCAGTTGTCATTTAATCTTCCGCCGCTCCTCAGTAAAAATTTTTTGGTTATGCCACTTTCCGGGTGCCGCTCCGAAAAGGCTGGTCGTTGATCTCTCGGGGATCAACTTATGGGCTTTATCCACCTGGGCTTAACCCAGCTTGGGGATTATCCCTACTGGTGATACTGAGGCAGTTTGGTGGCCACCGTCCTGTGGATATCTGACCATGAACGGAAGCAGTTGAAAACGAAAGACTTATGAATTAAATGGGAGTTGAGAATCAGGAATTGGAAGGATCCGGCGCAGCAATTCTTTCCGGCAAGCGCAAAAATTTCCCTGACTCTGAAAACTACTTAATTGTTTCAGAAGAATTTACGGCTGGAGTTTCGATCTTTTCCGGTTCTTCAGAGGCAGCTTTCATGCTGTCGCGGAAGGATCGAATTCCTTTGCCCAAGCCCTGGCCCAATTCCGGCAGTTTCTTCGGTCCGAAGATAAATAAAGCCACTACCAAAACAATCAGGAGGTGGTTAGGCTGGAGGAGTCCTTCGATCATGGGGTATCTCTCAGGTCTATGCTATCACTAATTAGGAAAAACGGATGTCGAGTTGCAAGAGTAGGCCGGTTGACAGGGCCAGCGAGTGTCCGCTATAGTTCCTAAAGCGTTTAACTATCAATAAGTTGACGCACCACAACGGGTCATTCTTGGGAGACGATTCGAAGGCGTAACGGGCAAAGCCATGGCCGGTCCATCTGACAAGTTCGTTGATACGCCAGACGCCGTGGATAGCGCGGAGTACCAGGCGTTTCTCGACGATTTTAGCCACCAGCTTACACACGGCGAAGGTGAAATTCTACACGGTCACGTACTCAGCGTTTCCGAAAAAGAAGTGATTGTCGATATCGGGCGAAAAATCGAAGGACTGGTACCGGCGTCGCAGTTTCCACTGATGGAGGGGAAACCAGCCGTGCGGACCGGCGACGAAATTGAAGTGATGATCGACCGGCGCGGCGAACCGGTGGAAGGATACATTCTTCTTTCTTACGAGCGGCCGCATCGTCTGCATGTTTGGGAACATTTGGAAAAAGCGGCAGCCGAACAAACGCCGGTAACCGGGCGCGTGGTGAACAAGGTGAAAGGCGGGCTGGCGGTGGATATCGGCGCCATCGCTTTTTTGCCGAGCTCGCAGGTGGAGATCCGGCCAATCCACAATCTCGACAGCTATCTGGGGCGTGAGATCGAGGTATTGGTTTTAAAGCTGAATCGGCGGCGCGGCAACGCCATTGTTTCGCGGAGAGAGTTGCTCGAACGCGAAATGAGCGCGCGCAAGACCGAAGCGCTCGCCGGCCTGTATGAAGGCGCGATTGTATCCGGCGTGGTGAAAAATCTGACGGACTACGGAGCATTTGTCGATTTAGGTGGAATCGACGGACTGCTGCATGTCAGCGATTTGAGCTATGGGAACGTGGCGCATCCATCGGCGGTCGTGCAGGTAGGCGATCAGGTGACGGTGAAGGTGCTGAAGTTCGATCGCGAGAAAGAACGTATTTCACTCGGCATCAAGCAGCTTCATCCCGACCCCTGGACTCAAATCGAGGAACGCTATCCGCGGCAGAGCCGTGTGGTGGGGCGCGTGGTGAGCGTGACCGATTACGGCGCTTTCGTGGAGCTGGAGACCGGGGTTGAAGGCCTGATTCATATATCGGAAATGACCTGGAGCCGGCGCATGAAGCATCCGGCGAAAGTGGTAAAGACCGGAGATTCGGTAGAGGCGGTGGTGCTCGAGGTGAAGCCGAAAGAGCGGCGGATTTCGCTCGGGATCAAACAACTCGAAGCGGATCCGTGGACCACGGTGGCCGACCGGTACAGCGTGGGCTCGGTGGTGGAAGGGCGGGTGCGGAAACTGGCGGATTTCGGCGCTTTCATCGAAATCGAAGAAGGCATCGACGGCCTGGTACACATTTCCGACCTTTCTTGGACAGCGCACGTGAAGCATCCCTCCGAGCTGGTGAAAAAGGGACAGATTGTACAGGCTGTGATTCTGAGCATCGACGCGCCGAACCGGCGGCTCTCGCTGGGGGTGAAGCAATTACAGCCGGACGCCTGGGAGACATTTTTCCGGGGACATCAGATGGGCGATATGGTGAGAGGCAGAATCTCGCGGGCGGCGCCGTTCGGGGTGTTCGTGGAGCTGCTACCCGGCGTGGAGGGCTTGTGTCACCGGAGCGAGATCTCGCCGGAAGCGGGTAAACGACCGGGAGGAAAGCATGCGGGGACGGAAGAGCCGGCGCTTCCGATCGGCGAGGAGATGGAATTCAAGATAATCAAGATGAACGAAGCGCAAAAGAGAATTGGCTTGAGCTTGCGCGCGATCACGGAAGAAGACGAACAGAACCGCCTGCGCGACTATAAGCGGCAGGCCGTGGCGGCGACGTCCACCGTAGGAGACGCGATCAAGCAGCATAAGCTGGAAGACAACCGCTAAGGAAAACAAGGGCAAAATAGTTATATGACCAAAGCCGAGCTGATCGAAGAAGTATCCAAAGTCGTGGAGATGACTCGCAAGGATTCGGAAACAATTGTAGAGACCATCTTCGACAGCATCGTGAACAGCCTCCATAAAGGAGATAAGATCGAGATCCGCGGGTTCGGCAGTTTTCGTACACGCCAGCGGCAGCCGCGCGTAGGTAGAAATCCGAAAACCGGATCGCGGGTGGAAGTGCCATCCAAGCGTATTCCGTTTTTCAAGCCGAGCAAGGAACTGCGGGATCTGGTGAATCAAACGGGAAAAGAGAGTCACAACAGTGAAGCAGCGGCTCCGGCTGGGATACCGGGCGGGCATAGTTAGGTGTTGAGGTCGAGTCGGACCGGGGAGGCCGATTACCAATCGGCCGCAGGCTGCCAGCCTGCCCCACATAGCAGCCGAGCAGCATGAATCATTTGTGGGCGCCGTGGCGCGCCACGTATGTGAGCGGGAAAAGCGATCCAAACCGCTGCATCTTCTGCGACGCTGCCGCTTCCTCCGACGATGCGGCCAATCTGGTGATCCATCGGGCGCAATTCAGCTTCGTCATTCTGAACCGGTTCCCCTATACGAGCGGCCACTTGATGATTGCTCCGTTCGCGCATGTCTCGCGGTTGCAGCAAGCCGATGCGGCGACGGCCGCTGAGATCATGCAACTCAGCCGATTCGCGGAAGGGGTGCTCGAAGAGGTTTACCGGCCGGACGGATTAAACCTGGGAATGAATCTCGGAGAAGCTGCCGGCGCGGGAATTCAACAGCATATTCATATGCATTTGCTGCCGCGCTGGAACGGCGACGCCAATTTTATGACCAGCGTCGGCGAGACGCGCGTCCTTTCCGAAGCTCTGGAAACTACCTATGCGAAGCTGAAGCGCGCCTTCGTCCCGTAGCATTTGCGTGCCGAACCGCGTCTTAATGGCGAATGCCAAACGAAGAAGCGGAATCGGCCAAAGCGGCGGGTCTGCGCTACGCGATCCCGGATAGTCAGAGCATCCGGCGGCGGCGGTCCGGTTCCGGGTTCGCTTATCTGGACGCGGACAACAAGCCGATAAAGGACCAGGCGACGCGGGAACGAATCCGACTGTTGGTAATCCCTCCGGCATGGACGTCGGTGTGGATCAGCCGATCTCCCAACGCCCACATCCAAGCGGTAGGGCGTGATGCGCGCGGCCGAAAACAATACCGCTACCATGCGGGCTATCGGCGGGTGCGCGACCAAAGAAAATTCGATCGGATGCGCGCGTTCGGCAACGCTCTGGGGCGGATGCGAGCTACCTTGAATCGCGATCTGAGCCGCAAGGGAATGCCGAAGAGGAAAGTGCTGGCCGCGGTCGTCAAACTTCTCGAGACCACTTATATTCGCGTGGGCAACGAAGAGTATGTGGAAGAGAACGGATCGTTCGGCCTGACGACGCTGCGCAACCGGCACGTGGAAGTTTTGGGCGAGATGCTGAAATTCCGATTTCGCGGTAAAAGCGGACAGCAGCATGAGATCACGTTCGAAGACCGGCGGCTAGCGCGGATTCTGCGAAGGTGCAAGGATCTTCCGGGAAGCTCTCTGTTCGAATACGTCGATGAGGAAGGCACGGTGCAATCCATCGAATCGGGCGACGTGAACGACTACATCCGTAAGATCGGCGGCGACTTCACGGCAAAAGATTTTCGGACCTGGGGCGGGACGTGCCTGGCGGCGAGCTTTCTTGTGGCGAGATGTTCCGATTCAACCAGTAAGCAGACGAAGAAGGCGCTGGTTGAGGTGGTAAAGGATGTGGCGGTGAAACTAGGCAACAAGCCCGCGACTTGTAAGAAGTACTATATTCATCCGGACCTCCTGGAGTGCTACGAGGCCGGAAGGTTGGGCAAGCTGGCCGAATCGTTTCGCCGCAACCATCACGGCTACGATTACGAGAAATTGGTGCTGTCGCTGCTCCCGGCCGTTCGCAAGTTGCGCGCGGCGGCCTGACGATTCAGGCAGCGGCGGTTTGCACTTTGGTGAATTCGAGATCGAACTCGAGCTTTACTTCGTCGCCGACCACGACACCGCCGGTTTCGAGGGGCGAGTTCCAGGAGACGCCGAATTGCTGGCGATCGATTTTGGTCTTCGCGGTAGCGCCGATGCGCGTGCCGCCCCAGGGGTCCTTCGCCTCGGGTGAAACGTCTTCCACGTTCAGGGTCACCTCGCGCGTGACACCGTGAATCGTGAGATCGCCCGTCACTTTAAATTCCGCGTCGCCGGTTTTCTGGGTGCGCTTGGCCGTGAAGACGATTTGCGGGTATTTCTCTACATCGAGGAAGTCTGCGGTCTTCAAATGGCCATCCCGGCTCGGATCTCCCGTTGAAATTGTGCTGGCATCGATAGTGGCGCTTACCTGGGTGGCGGCCGGGTCGGCAGGATCGTAAACGACTGTTCCTTTCAAGCCGCTAAACGTTCCTCGGACATTGCTGAGCATGAGGTGACGGACGGAGAAGTGTACGCCGGAGTGGGCGGGGTCAATTTGATAGGTATTTTTCATAAGCTCCTCGTGGGCTAGAAGGTTGATGCCGGCAGCGGAGATTTAGTTGCGAAATGAGCTCGGCACGGGCGGCGGGCGTGAACTGTGCAACTTTTCCTTGATATCAAGCATCTCTATATCAAGATGACTGACGACATCCGTGGCGTTCACTTGTGGCTGGTGCTGTGGAAGGTTACGCGGGCGCTCGAAGAGCGCGCCGAGCAAAGCATTGCCGCGCTCGATATGTGCCGGAGCGACTTCGGCGTGCTCGAGGCGCTGCTGCATAAGGGACCGCTCTCGGTACACGAGCTGGGTGCTAAGGTTCTGCTGACCAGCGGCTCGATCACCACGGCGGTCGACCGGCTGGAACGGCGGGGGCTGGTGATACGCGGCAACGATCCGCAAGACCGGCGAGCCCGCATTATCCGGCTTACCGAGCAGGGCCGCAAAACGATCCGCAGCGCGTTTGCGGAGCACGAGCGAGCGATGGAACAAGCGGTGTCGCATCTGGCGGCCAAGGACCGGCTGGCGCTGCTCAAACTGCTGCGGCGGCTGGGCCGGGGCGCCAATTCAACGAATAAAGGGGAATGAAAATGGCGGAATTGAAGAAAGTGCTGGGCGTTTATGGGCCCGGCTCTAGACATTGGGTCGGCGACGGTTTTCACGTGCGCAATCTGTTTCCTTCCAACGGAATCGAGAAACAAATCGATCCGTTTTTGATGTTGGACTATGCGGGGCCGACCGAGGTAGCGCCGTCGAAGAGGCCGCGAGGGGTGGATGAGCATCCGCACCGCGGATTTGAAACGGTGACCATCGCCTACCAAGGTGCAGTGGAACATCGCGATTCCGGCGGGCATTCGGGTGTGATTTATCCGGGTGACGTGCAATGGATGACGGCGGCCTCGGGCGTAGTTCACGAAGAGAAACACGAGCGGGAGTTTACTAAGAAGGGCGGCGTATTCGAGATGGTGCAGCTTTGGGTGAATCTGCCGAAAGCGCACAAGATGTCCGCGCCCTCTTATCAAGCGCTGTCCAAAGAAAAGATTCCGGTGGTGTCCTTGGGAGCCGCGGGAGAAGCCCGGATCATCGCCGGCGAATGGAACGACGTAAAAGGCGCGGCGCGGACGTTTACACAACTTAACGTTTTCGATGTGCGGCTCAATAGCGGTGGAGCAACGGAGATTCGTATTCCGGAAGGGCACAATACGGCAGTCGTTCTGTTAAAGGGCGAGGTGGCCGTAAACGCAGAGCACGCGCTGCGCGGCGAGGCGCAGATTGCGCTGCTGAGCGCAGAGGGTGAGCGCGTTTCGCTGGATGCCGGACGGGATAGCGTTCTTCTGGTCCTAAGTGGAAAACCGATCGGCGAACCGGTAGCGAGCTACGGGCCGTTTGTGATGAACACACGGGCTGAGCTAATGCAGGCTGTTAACGACTATCAGGCTGGGAAGATGGGGCGGTTGGAGCCGGCGCTGAAGGAAATTTAACGAGTGCGGGATTAAACCAATGCGCGGGGCATCCGTCTTCAGATGCAGGGAGAGGAGAAACCCCACATGAAAAAACAATTTGCATCCTTGGCGCTGTGCGCCGCCTTGGGGGCCGGTATGGCTCTGGCGGCGCCGCTGCCGCAGGAGACCCCGGCAACCACGGCGAACGGCCATCGATTCGACCCTAGCCAGCAGCTCAAACGGTTGACTAAGCGGCTGAGTCTTACGACGGACCAACAGAATCAGTTGCTGCCGATTCTGACAGACCGGCAACAGCAAATGAGCGCGCTGCGCGGCGATACGTCGCTATCGGGGCAGGAGCGCCGGGCGAAAGCGCGGACGCTGCGCGAGGACTTCGATTCGAAGATCAAGGCTGTTTTGAACGATAGTCAGAAGCAACAGTACGAGCAGATGCGGCAACATCGGAGACAGCCCAAAGAGAGTAATAGCTAAAGCGGCCGACCTTTGTTTTCAGAAGAGGAATCTATGAAGAAACTCCTTGGAACAGCTTTTCTGGGAATTGCTTTAGCGGCGGGCGCGGCGAACGCGCAGGTGTACGTCCGCATCGGCCCGCCGGCTCCGCGAGTGGAGCGCCGGCCTCCTCCGCCTACTCCGCGGCATGTGTGGGTAGACGGGTTCTATCGCTGGGACGGCAGAGCATATGTCTGGGCTCCCGGCTACTGGACGGTCCCGCCGCGGGCACGCGCACGATGGGTTCCGGGACACTGGGCGCATCGGCGGCGTGGGTATTACTGGATCGAAGGCCACTGGCGCTAGAAGGCTATTAAAAATTGAGGCAGGCAGCCACGCCTGCCTCAAACCGCTTGCTTGCGCGCGCGGCTCGGTTTCCACCGCCCGCCGGATTGCTATACTGGCACTTTGTGCATCTGCCGGGATCCGGCTCAGGAGTATGGGTGTGCATGCGTTTTTAAGCCTCCAGGAACTCGAGCTGAGAGATGTTCGTTTCGATGTGGAAATTCCGGCGGGCGAGATCGATTTCGATGGCGATATCAAGCAATCGTCGCCGCTTCGGGCACGAGGCGTTGCGCGGCTGCTGAACCGTTCGCTCGGTGAAATACGCGTCGAGGGAGACTTGCAGGTCGTGATGGATGCCGTCTGCGATCGATGTCTCGAAGCGATGCGGTTTCCGATCGAGAAGCATTTCGACCTTGTATATATGCCGGCGGAGGAACCGGCGGCCGGAGACGAGCAGGAAGCCGGTCAAGCCGGAATAGAAGTCGGCTATTACGAAGGCGGCGGGCTGGCGCTGAAGGAAGCGCTGCGTGAGGTAGCGCTGCTGGCGTTGCCGATGCGGATGATTTGCGGTGAGAATTGCAAGGGCATCTGCGCGGTATGCGGGCAGAACCGGAACCAGCGCGAATGCACGTGCACGCGGCAGCCGGTAGACGATCGCTGGAGCCGATTGAAAAGTTTTCGGGCCGAAGTCGGGCCTCAGAGTTAAGAGAATAGGAAGTCATGCCAAATCCCAAACGGCGGCATTCGAAGCGCCGCACCTCCACGCGACGCGCGCACGATGCATTGAAGGTACCGCAATTGGCCGAGTGCCCGAATTGCCACGAAAAGATCCGCGCCCATCGCGCTTGCCCGCACTGCGGCAAGTACAAAGGCCGCGAAGTCATTGAAGTCATCGAAACCTAAACTGACCGGCCGATCCTTGATTCCATGGTGACGATAGCCCTCGATGCGATGGGCGGTGACCACTTCCCCAAGCCGGAAGTAGAAGGCGCATTGCAGGCCGCCAGGACGATGGATGTGGGAATCATTCTGGTCGGGCGCGAAGAGGTCATCCGAAAAGAGCTGGACCGGCACCCGGATTGGCGGCGGCTGCCGATCCAGATCCGGCACGCAAGCGAACAGATCACCATGAAGGAGAGCGCGGCCAAGGCGGTGCGCGCGAAGAAGGACAGTTCTATCCGCGTGGCCTCGCGGCTGGTGGATGAAGGCGCGGCGCAGGGTGTTGTCTCGGCGGGAAATACCGGCGCGGTGATGGCCACTGCCAAAATGGTGCAGGGCATGCTGCGCGGCGTAGACCGGCCGGCGCTCGCTTCGGCCTTTCCCACTTTGAACGGCAGTTCGGCGATCATGGTGGATGTGGGCGCCAATGTCGATTGCTCGCCGGAAATGCTGGCGCAATTCGCGGTCATGGGGACGGCTTACTCCCGCGTGATTTTCCGGATTCCGAAGCCACGTGTAGGATTGTTGTCGATCGGGGAGGAAGATCACAAAGGGAACGCCCTGACGCACGAGGCGATGCCGCTTCTCAAGAATCTTTCCCATGTGAATTTCATCGGAAATGTAGAGGGCCGGGACGTCTATACGGGCACGGCCGACGTCATTGTTTGCGACGGGTTTGTGGGCAACGTGGCATTGAAGGTCAGCGAAGGGTTGGTAGAGGTGCTGCGCCAGATGCTGAAGCAATCGTTAAAGGCAACGGTGACGCGAAAAGTTGGCGCTTACCTGGCGCAAGGCGCTTTTAACGATTTCAAAAAACGGGTGGATTATTCGGAGTATGGCGGGGCTCCCCTGCTCGGCCTGAACGGAATCTGCATTATTTGCCACGGCCGGTCGAACGCCAAAGCGATTCGGAACGCGGTTCGTGTGGCCAAAGATTTTGCTGAGGGTGGTATCAATCATCGCATTGCGAGCGAACTAAACGGCAGGTGAATTTGTGTTTAGCCGTATTGTTAGTTCCGTCCTGCTGCTGGGCTTGCTGCCTGGGCTGTTGGCGGCCAAGGAAGACCCTGTTCAATGGACGCTGGCTGTAGCCGACGGCAGCAAGCAAGTCGCTCCGGGAGCGAAAGCATATCTTGAACTGAAAGCCACCATCGAGCCTGGGTGGCATCTATATTCGCCGACTACACCGCCGGGCGGACCGATCATCACGAAGATTTCGATGGCGGATAGCCCGGCCATTGCGAGCTACACGGTCTATCGTCCGCAACCGGTTCGCAAGCTCGACCCGAACTTCGGGATCGATACCGAGACTTACACAGGGACAGCCAGTTTTCTGCTGGAGGTTATGACGGCGAAAACGGTGTCCGGAAACGCGAATCTCGCGGCCGCGGTACGATATCAGGTTTGCTCGGACACAAAATGTCTGCCGCCGGTTCGGAAGCCTGCGTCGGCAGAGATCGTTTTTGCGAACGGCGCGCCGTCGGCGACCTTCCAAATTCCGGCCGGCTACGCGCCGGTTGCCGCGGCGAGCGCCGCTAGCGCTAGCCCGGCGCCGACTACCCCGCCTCCGCCTACGAAACCTGCTTCCTCGGCAGCCGTTCCCACGGCCACGAACCAGGACCTTCTTCCCTTCCTTCTTACTGCTTTCGGCTTTGGGCTGGCTGCGCTCTTCACGCCCTGTGTCTTCCCCATGATTCCGATTACGGTCTCGTTCTTTCTGAATGAGAGCGGGGAGGGTGAAGCGAAGCGAGGCGGCTGGAAACAGGCGCTGGTGTTCTGCCTGGGGATTGTGGTGCTGTTTACGAGCCTTGGCTTTTTGGTGACAGCCATCGCGGGACCGTTCGGAGTAGTACAGCTCGGGTCCAGTCCCTGGGTCAATGGCTTTATCGCGCTGGTGTTTTTTGTGTTCGGTCTGAGCTTGCTTGGAGCTTTTGAACTACGCCTGCCGTCGGGGTTGTTGACCAAACTGAACGCCGCATCTCAGGGGACCGGCTATACCGGCTCGCTGCTGATGGGTCTGACGTTTTCGCTGACCTCTTTTGCCTGTATCGGGCCGATTGTAGGACCGCTGTTGATCGCATCAGTGCAATCGAAGGGCGCCCAGCCGGTATTGGGGATGGTGGCGTTTGCAAGCGGATTGGCAACGCCGTTTTTCCTGCTGGCGCTGTTTCCGTCTTACTTGCAGAAACTGCCGCGCAGCGGCGGCTGGATGGCGCGAGTGAAAATCGTGCTCGGGTTCATTGTGCTGGCCGTGATGCTGAAGTATGTAAGCAACGTGGATCAGGTGTTACAGACGCATTGGCTCACGCGCGAGCGGTTTCTGGCCGCCTGGATCGTCCTGTTCGCGCTTCCGGGTCTGTATCTGCTCGGCTTGATTCCGCTGGAAGGAGTCAAGCCGAATGAGCCGTTGCGGGTGCCGCGCACGCTGATTGCTTCCTTGTTTCTGATCTTTTCGATCAGCCTTGCGCCGGGACTTTTTGGCGCGCGCTTAGGGGATTTGGACGCCTTTGTTCCAGAGGGAACGAATCTCCCGCCCCAAGGTGGCGCCGCGGCGACCACGACGACCTACAAGAACCAACTGGATGCCGCGCTGACGGCGGCGCGGGCGCAGAATAAGCTCGTGCTGGTGAATTTCACCGGCTACGCCTGCACGAACTGCCATTGGATGAAAGCCAACATGTTCACGCGGCCCGAGATTCAAGCGGCGTTACAAGACCTGGTGGTCGTTGACTTATATACGGACGGCACGGATGCCGAGTCGGAAAAGAATCAGAAGCTGGAAGACCAGAAGTTTTCGACGGTGTCGATTCCGTTCTATGCGATTCTCGACGCCGACCAAAACACCGTAGCGACGTTCCCGCAGCTCACCCGGAATCCGCAAGAGTTTCTAGCTTTTTTAAAGAGCAAACCGGCGGCCGCAACGGCTGCCGGTGCCTGATTACGGCTTCTCGCTCTCAGGAAACAGAGGCGTCCATGACATAGGAGACGGCAGGCCGTCGGCCGTATGATCTTCCATTAACTCGACGCGTGTACCATCGGGATCGTAGAAGTTACCCTGCCACTTATGGTTTTGGCCTATGTGGCTTTCCACTTTCGGTTTGTAATCTTTGAAGGCAGGTTTTGCTTTGAGTGCGGAGATGGCCTTAGCCATATCGGGCACTTCGAGGGCGATATGATACGGGCCTTTTCGCTCGCCAAACGGTGGAAGAGGATTTCTCGAGATGCTCCATTCTACATAGTCGTCGCCATTTGGAACTTTTAAATTAGACAGGGTGGCGAGCTTGCTCTGCCCATTCCTGCTGGTGGCGCGCCAGAACTCCCGAAAGCCGAGAATCTGAGAGTAGAATTGCGCCATCTCCGGCTTGCTCGCAGGCAAGCCCACATGGAGCAGGCGTCTCGAAATGCGGCTATCTGAGAGGAACTT
>JAICIH010000114.1 GCA_025924475.1 Bryobacteraceae bacterium | reverse complement strand
GAGAGAGATACCGAGACCATCCTTGATTTCTTCGGGGCTAGATACTTCGGTTCGGCGCTCGGGCGGTTTACAAGTCCGGACCCCGGGAGCATCGGAGCTGAGCCTAGTGATCCCCAGAGCTGGAACGCATATTCCTACGTCGGGAGTAATCCCATGAGTCAAACGGATCCGGAGGGCTTGGATTATCACGTCTGCGTTAACGACCAGAATGGTAATCAGCAGTGTACGAACATTGCAAACGATCGGACGTTTCAGCAGGTCGCGAAGAATCCCGGAGCTGGGTTGTCAGTCAGCGGCGACAACGGAAGCGGCGTTATCTATTCCACGGATCAAAACGGAAACAAGGTTCAGATAGGCACCTACCAACATTTCGTCGGCCCTGGTACAGAGCGCGGTGGGCTTCAGCAGGACTTCGGAACAGAACTCATAGTGGCCGGTATTGGCGCTCGGGTTATGGACGCGGGAGCGGGATTAATCCAGGGTGTTGCTGGAATATTTGGGCGCAGAGCGGGAACTGCTGCAGTCGAAGATGCCGCAGCAGCTGCGGGCAATGCGTTCAGAGCGGGTGTCAATGATGTGCTCCAATGAGCAGGATCAGTAGTCGGTAACCAGCAGGCTCGGGTAGCCAGCGAGGATGTGGCCAAGCAAGCGGCTGAGGAATTTCTGGGGCCAGGATCGAGAGAAATAACTCAGCAATACGGGAACAGAGCGGGTCAGGTGGTAGGCCGGATCAGCGCAGACGGCCAGAGGGTAGTTCGAGTTGATACCAATGCCGCAATGCCTCACTACAATTTCGTCAACAAAACCACTGGCGGGAATCTACACGTGTACTTTTAGTCGTCAGAAAGTTTAAAGCTATGCATCCAGATTTGTTGTCACAATTGCGTGCTTGCGAAGGCAAGGTTGTACGCCTTACGTCAACTGAAGGAGAGATCCTCTCAGCTCGTGTGCTGTACGTTTCCGAAGAGGATGAGGACGTGACGATCGATATTCTTTCGACCAACCAGCCGGAGAGATACGTGCAAATGGGGAAAAAGTACCAGGAGAGCGCATGGGCTATTCCCTTCGTCTTCATCGCTGAGATTGGATCAGGAGACGACTGCGACTGAAGCACAACGATAACTCTGCCCTGGCGCATCAGTTGACCGGCTAAAGTCTGAGCTGAAAACTTCTAGCAATCAGTTCTGCGGAGGCTGTGGCGATGCAGGGGAGATCGAAAGTTTTCAGCGCATCGTCATCGATATGGCTTCCTGGATGGGGCTAGATTTTTTTAGACTGAAAGGCCTGCCTGGGCCGATCATCATGAGTGGTCGGGTCATTGACTTTTGCCGAGAGAATGGACTATTGATTTGTCGCTCGATTCGAGCGGAAGAGTGCTCATCTAGAAGTTGGTGGGGAAAGTCTTGACATATCCGGGCCAGTGTCCGGGACACTGCACTCCACCAACTCCAGTGCCCTGTTCCCACATAACCTGGAGCATGAGAAACGGCGGGAACTAGTCGTAGGAGTATCGAAATGGCTTGTCCGGCGCGCTCGGATTAGGTTTAGGGAGATTCAGAGGGGCTTGAAGAGACCTGACGCTGCACGAACTCCAACTGCACGCTCGTTTACGGCGTTCCCTCAGCAGCACCAATGGCGTTGAATCCAGCTTTTCAATGGTGGAGACCATGTGTCGCCGCATCAAACGTTGGCAGGGCAGCGATCACCGTCTGCGCTGGGTGGCTTCGGCGCTTCTGTATGCCGAAACCCGCTGGGATCGGCTGCACGGCTACCGACAATTGCCGCTGGTGATTCATAATCTCCAGCGCGCTTACCAGATCCGTTGTAATCTAAGTCCGATCACCCTGGCTGCTCACTCAGTCGCATGATCGTCTGTTTGAGTCGTCTTCTTTTTCAACTAAAAACCGGGACATCCTCCCCCGTTGACAAAAGTCTGAAAAAAAGTTTCTGCCGCAGTTTTAACAACTTAGAACCAAATTTTTCGGCTTGACGCACTTTTCGATTGGTAGCTTCGTGTGCGGATGAGAGCGGATGAAACGCAGCAAGGCGAAAAAACGGAGCACCGGATTTGCTGGACGCGCGATCCGCTGCCTTCGCAGAAGAAGTTTCAACGGCTGGAGCAGCGCTTCAAAGGTTTCTCCGGACCGGTTGGATCGGGAAAGAGCGCGGCGCTGTGCTTCGAGGCGATGTCGCTAGCCTACGTCAACCATGGCCGGCAGGGAATGCTGGCGGCACCGACGTTCGCGATGCTGCGCGATGCGGCGCAGCGATCGTTGGCGGAGTTGTTCGATGAGCAGGATGTCGAATACGAGCTGAAGAAGGCCGATGGGGAGTTGACGCTGAAGGCGGCGGGCAGCGTGATTCTGCTGCGCTCGCTGGACGAGCCGGAACGGCTGCGTGGAACGAACCTGGCCTGGTTTGGCATCGATGAGCTTTCCTACGCGAGCGAAGAAGCGTGGGTGCGGTTGGAAGCGCGGTTGCGCGACCCGCAAGCGGCCCGGCTGTGCGGCTTCGGCGTGTGGACGCCGCAAGGTCACGACTGGATTTATAAACGCTTCATTCATACGCCGGTAGCTGGATATGAATGCGTTCGAGCGCAGCCGTTTGAAAACCGGTTCCTGCTCGATCGGACGCCGGATTACTACGAGCGGCTGGAGAGCAGCTACGATCCGAAGTTCTACCGGCAGGAAGCGCTGGGAGAGTACGTAAACAGCCGCGCGGACCGTGTCTATCACTGCTTCCAGCGCGCCGTGCATGTGATGCCGCAGGTTTACGATCCGCGAAGGCCACTGCTCTGGGCGCTGGACTTCAACGTAGCTCCGATGAGCTCGGTGTTGCTACAGCGCGATGGAGAGCGGCTGGCGGTGATCGATGAAATCGTGTTGGAGCGGGCGACGACAGAAGAAGCCTGCATGGAGTTCGAGAACCGGTACAGAAAGCACGCCGGGGGCTTAGAAATTCACGGGGACGCGAGCGGGCGGAATATGCATACGACGGGAACGAGCGATTACTCGATGGTGCAGCGTTATCTGCATCAAGCCGGTTTTCGCGATACCAAGCTGAGCGTTCCGCCGGCGAATCCGCCGGTGTTGAGCCGGGTGCAAAAAGTAAATGCGCTGCTGACGAACGCTCTTGGAGAAGTGCGGCTGGAGGTCGATCCGCGGTGCAGGGAATTGATCAAGGACCTGGAGGAAGTGACGTTCAAGCCGGATTCGGGAGTAATCGATAAAGTGCGGGATCCGCAGAGGACGCACGCCTCCGATGCCCTCGGATACGCGATTTGGCAGCTTTTCGGAGACAGGCCAAAGATGGGTGAAATCAACAAGCGCCTTTTTTAGCGCCCAGGGAAAAGAAAGATGATGCAAATCGATCAAGAGCATTTCGAATACAAGCGGCAAGCGGCAATGTGGCGTGTGTACAGAGACCTGTACGCGGGTGGCCATCAGTTTAAGATGCATGCCGCCGATTATTTGCTGCCTCGCCAGAAGGAACCGTTGGACGTTTACGGCGAGCGCCTGCAACGGGTGTTCTATGAAAACTACATCGGCTCGATCGTCGATTGGTATGCGTCGACGCTGTTCCGCCGCGAACCGAGCGTCGGCTTCGAGGGCGGGCTGGAATCGGGCCACGCGTTTTTGCGCACGCTGGTGAACGATTGCGATTTAAAAGGAACCAGGCTCGCGACGTTCCTACGGCGCTGCCTGATCGAGGCGCTGGTAGTGGGGCGCAGCCATATTCTGGTGGATTTCCCACGTGCGGCGAAGGCTCCGTTGAATCGCGCTGAGGAAGATTTCACGGGGCTATCGAGGGCCTTTCTGGTGCGCTATGAGGCAGAAGAGCTGATCAACTGGAGCCGGGACGAACGCGGGGAATACGAGTGGGTTGTGCTGCGGCACAAAGTGCAGCGGCAGCCGAAGGTGGATTCCTCAGAAGTCGTCAACGAGACTTACTGGTATTATTTCGACCGGACCGAATACAAGACATACCGGCGGGTTGAAGGAACAGGAACTCCGGGCGGCATTCATCTGGTCGCTGAAGGTCCGCACGGGCTGGCGCGCCAGTTCCGAGTGCCACTTTTCACTCTGCAATTGAGCGAGGGCCTGTGGCTGATGAACAAAGCCGCGCAATTGCAGTTAGAGCACTTCAATAAGTCGAATGCGTTGGGCTGGGCGATCACGATGGGCTTATTCGCCATGCCAGTGATCTATTCCGACCGCGAATGGAATCAGATTGTGGGCGAAAGCTATTTCATCCAACTGGGCCCAGGCGACCGTTTCGGCTGGACCGAGCCGGACGGAAAGGTGTACCAGATTGCGGCGGCGAATCTGGAGGTGCTCAAAGAAGAAATCTATCGCGTTTGTTATCTCGCGCAGGCTTCCGGAGAAATGCTGAGCGGGCAGGCGCAATCGGCGATTAGCAAGCAGATCGATTTTACGATCACGCAGGAAGTGCTGAGGGCTTACGCGTCGTCGGTAAAAGATGCGATCCGCTCCATCCTGGCAGCCATCAGCGAGGCGCGCGAGGATGGCGTGGAGATTTCGATAACCGGTATGGATGAAGTCGATATAAGCGATTTCGGAACCGAGTTACAACAGGCCTCCAACTTACTGGCCTTGGGAATTACTTCGCCGACGTTGAAGCGGCAGGTGTTCCAACGGCTCGCACTGAAGTATTTGAGTGATGCAAGGCAGGAAGTCAAGGACCAGATCGTGCGCGAGATTGAAGCACAGGTAGTGAGTTAGCGATTACTTAGCAAAAAAAGGAACGAAATGTCAGAGCAAAACCCGATGGAAAATAACGCGCCGGCGACGGATATTCGGGATATCGTCAAGCAGGCGATTCAGGAGTACGTGCAGGCCGAGCACCGGAAAACGGAGCCAGCCTATAAGACGGAGCTACAGGAAGAGCGCAAGCGGCGGGAGGGCCTGGAGGCGCGGCTGAATCAACTAGTGGAAGAGAACCGCAAAGCGCGCGCCCTGGCCGAAGAGGCGGACCGCAGCTCGCAGATCCGCAGCGAATTGCAGCGGCTTGGCATAGGCAAAGTGGACCTGGCGTTCCGCGCGGTGAAAGACGAAATCGTGCGCGCCGAAGATGGGCGCTTGCTCGCCCGGGGAGCGGAAGGCAGATCCATGCAGGAGTATTTGTCCCAGTTCGTGCAGGAAAATCCAGAGCTGCTGCCGGCGCGCATCGCCGGCGGAAGTGGCGCCCAATCTCCGGCGAGAAACGCCGCTCACAGCGGATCGGCCGGCATAGAGATCGACAAGATCAAGCCGGGAATGAACAAGGAAGATCTCGATCGGGTGCGGCAGGAAATTTCCAGGCTGGCTTCACAAGCCATTCGCGGCGTATAAAAGCAAAGCCGCCAAGCCTGGCGACCTGTCCGCCTGAGGGGAATAGGCGCGAAGACCGCGCCTTGAAATCATTTAGGAGACTTATGTCAACAATTACATCTGCCAATCTGGCGAATGCGATCGTGAAGCTTGTAGCTGCGGACGCATTGCCGGCCCTGACGGGAAATCTCGTTATGGGTAATTTGGTGAACCGCGACTACGAGCCGGTGCTGGCGCATGCCGGCGATACGGTAAACGTGCCGATTCCTCCGGTGCTCGTAGCGAACAACATTGCGGAAGGTGGCACTGTCACTCCGCAGAACCCGAGCTTGGGGAACGCGCAGATCGTCCTCAACACTCACGCGGAAGCGACCTTCCAGATTCCGGACGTTACCAAAGCGTTGGCTTATCCGGAGCTGCTGAAGGCGTACATGCAGCCGGCGGTAGTGGCGATCGCTTCGAAGGTCGAGAAAGACCTCTTGAACCTGTATAGCCAGTTCACGGCGATTACGCCGCTGGGCACAGCCGGAACGCCGGTGACCGAAGGGACGATCGACGCGGCCGAGTCCGCGTTGTTCTCCGCGATGGTGCCGCCGAGCGCATCCAAATATCTGGTTGTGGACTCGAGCACGTATTCGCAGATCCGCCAGATTCCGCGTTTCAGCGAGTATTACAGCGCCGGTGAAGCCGGATTGAAAGCGCTGGTTGAGGGCAACGTCGGAAAGATCAAAGATTTCTTTATCTTCCGCTCGCAATTCGTGCCTCAGACCGGTAGCTCGCCGGTGAACACGCATAACCTTGCGTTTACGCGGGATGCGATCGGACTGGTTGTCCGGCGTCTGCCTCAGCCGCTGCCCGGTACGGGTGCGGTTGCCGAATACGCCGAAATGGGTAATTTCGGGATTCGTGTCGTGATGAGCTACCAGCCGAACACGCTGGCCCAGCAATTCACGGTGGATGTGCTGTACGGTTGCGGTGTTCTTCGGAACAACTTTGCCGTGCAAGTGAACAGCTAACCGGATTTTTCAATTCAGGGAATGTTCGATGGGAGCCGCTGTTTGGCGGCTCCTTTTCATTTTTGGAGGAGATCTGTGGATTTAAGGCAATATTTCAAAAAGATCCGGGATGTAGAGAGCGGGCTCGCCGATTTATTTCCCGTGGTGGTGAGCCTGGAAACGCCCGACGGAGGCAAGGCCGGAGTTGCGTCGGAGGTTAGCCGCGAGCAGGCGGCGAAGTTGATTGTGGAAGGGTGCGCGCGCTTAGCGAGCGAGGCCGAAAAGCAGGCCTATTACGCGAAGCATGCGAGCGAGAAAAAAGCGGTCGAGCGGGCGGAAATGGCGCGGCGGCTGCAGGTGACGATTGTGGGGCACGATTTTGCGGATGCGGAACTGGATAGTACCGTAAGTCTGCCGCCGGTGTCGAGAAAGTAGGTTGCCATGGCGCTGTTCACGGATACAACGGTAGTTACTCTGGACGATCTGTTGCTGTACGAGGCCACGTTGGCCGAGATCGCGTCGCCGCACGGGATCAATGTGGAAACAAAAATCCGCCTGGCGAGCAGCGCGATGGAAGACAAGTTGATGCTTTGGCTGCTGGATGCGGGCGTTTCCGATCCGCAGTTCGCGATGCGGCGGCAGATCGGGTTATCGACAGTCGTGGTTACTCCGACGATGCGGCGATGGTTATCCTTTGAGTCGCTGTCACGATTCTATGCCGAGGCGCATAACATTCAGCTCAACCCGCGATTTCAAGCTAAGTGGGTGGAATATCAGCAGGAGTCGGAGAAAGCGCGTGACTTAGTGGTTCGAGATGGCGTGGGCATCGTGTATCATCCTCTACCTGCGCCGTCGGCCCCGCAGGTAACTGTGGGCGCAGGGACTTTGGCCGCTCAGTCGTTATTTGTGCAAACGGCATGGGTGGATGCCAGCGGCGCAGAGAGCGGAGTTAGTGCGGTAAATGGACTGCTGCTGAACGATAACTCTGGCATTACCGTTGCTATGACGGAAGCGGGATTGCAAATTCCAACGACGGCAATGGGTTGGAATGTGTACCTCAGCTCGTCGCAAACGGATCCAGCTTTGCAGAACAGCGCGCCGCTGGCTTTAGGGAGCAACTGGGGTCTGCCGGCGGGCGGTGTGGTGACGGGACCGGCTCCCACGGGCGGGCAACCGCCCGACTTCTACATTCCGGTCGGCAACAGGATCCGGAGAGGCTGACATGCTGCCGTTAACTCTTTTGGCGGCGCGTAAGCTTGCCGGCTTGCTTACGACAAACGATCTGCTGGCGCAGACCATCACCAGCCTGGCGCAGGAGGCAGGGATAACGATTCCGGTTATCTCGTCCGACCAGGTAGTGGTTAGCTCGGCGGCTCGCGAGCTCGGAGATAGAGAGATCGAGTTCAACTATCCGCGGGTGTGTGTGTATAGCAGCCAGATGAAGAATACACAGGAGGAGAAGTTCCGCTCGTTCTCGGGAGGAATTGTGGTGGCCGCGGATATATGGGCCAGTGGAAACCTGCTGGATGATTCCGATCAATGGATTCACTACTACGTCGAGGCGCTGACCGCGATTCTCCGGGCAAATCGGGGAGATTGGGGAGACGGATTTCTATTTTCCGGAATTTACGACGTACAGCTTCAGCCGCCCAAAATCGGCGGCTTCGGTTACGTGGAATTGGCCAGAGTGACTTGCGGCCTGAATGTGAGCCTCGTTTAGAACGACTATGGGAACCTACATTTCGTCAAATTCCAACCGCTTTTATGCGGCGGTGGAAACCGGGTACGGAGTGCCGGCCACAGTAGTGGCGGCGAATCGTTTCCCCGCGGTCCGGTTGAAGGCCCATCAAGCACTGCAAGCTGGGAGGCGGCTGGACAAAACGGGTACGCGAACGTATTTCGGAACTGCGAAGACGTCGCGGCGGCAATCGGCATTCGAAGTAAGAACATATCTTACGTCGTGGAACGGCGCGGGGCAGCCAAGTTATGGCCCACTGATTCAATCGGCGATGGGCGCCGCGCCGGCAATCACAGAAGGCCTGACGCTCGCGTCGGCTCCGGCGGGATCACAACTCGAAACAACCGCGGCACATGGACTTTCTTTGGGATCCGCGGTATCGAGCGGAAATGAAATCCGGTTTGTGACGGCAACGCCGTCGCCGACTACCTTGGTGTTGAACGTGCCGTTCTCGGCGGAGTTAGCAGCAAACACCACGCTTGCTCCAGCGATCACTTACAGGCTCGCGACCAATCCGCCGAGTGTGACGTTGTACGACTATTGGGATCCAGCGAGTGCGGTAAGCCGGATGGTAACCGGTTCAGCGGTAGATGTGCTGGGACTGCTTGTGAACGGCGATTTTCATGAACTGATATTTAGCGGGCCGGCAGCGGATCTTCTGGATTCTTATAGCTTCGTGCCTGGTACAGCGGGGCTAAGCGCTTTTCCGGCGGAGCCCATGCTGGAAGTATTCGATTATTCGATCATCCCCGGCCATCTTGGGCAGGTCTGGCTGGGCAGTCCGGCAAGCGCGTTCTTCACATTGGTAGAGGCAAGCGTCGAGATCAAGAACAACATTGCCGTTCGCAACCAGGAATTCGGATCGTCTTATCCGCGAGCGGTGGCACACGGTCCGCGGCAGGTTCTTTCGGAGTTTACTCTTTTTGCGCAGGACGATGCGCAGACGAACGGTTTGTACGCAGCCGCCAAGCTGCGCGATACGATTCCGGCCATGCTGCAACTCGGCCAGCAGCAAGGCCAGATGATGGGCGTCTTTCTACCGGCTGTAAGTCCCGAGATACCGAATTACAACGATTCGGAAACCAGGCTTCTGTGGGAGTTCAAGAACAATGTGGCGCAGGGAACAGCGAATGATGAAGTTTATATCGCCTTCGCGTAGCAGCCGTGGTGGAAGTTAGCTCTGCGACTGGCGAGCGCGGGTTGAATGCGGAAGTGGCACCAGGCGTCGAGACGAGTCTCGACGCGGCACGCAAGAGTGCGTGCGCCACGGGTCCCAGATTAGGAATCAGCGCTTAGGCGAGGAGGTTGAAAGAGGTGACCGTGCAGTATTCGAGCCTGTCATGGCGCAGCAGTCGAACTGTGGAAGGCGTTCGATTCGCGATTAAGCGTGTATCGCTTGCGCAGCGGCTGGAGTTAAACCGGCAAGTGCGAGAGTTGACGCTGCGTCATGAATTTTTGCGCGCCGGTCCAGCGGCGGATCAGCTCGAGGCCGCTTGGGGAGAGCTGCTTGTCCGAAAACTCTACCTGGAGTGGGGTCTCGCGGAGCTGGAAGGCCTCTCGATCGATGGCCAAAAAGCGACGCTCGCATTGTTGATTGAGAAAGGCCCGGAAGAGTTGGCCGATGAAATTATTTCGTCGATCCAGGAAGAGATCGGGCTATCCGAAGAAGAACGAAAAAACTTCTAGTCGCGTTCCATTTTCAGTTTTCCTCGCCGGCCGCGTGGGATTGCGACACCTGCAGATTGCGCGGCCTGGTGAAGATTCGGAATTGTGCCTGGAGCGCGGAGCCGGAAGGTCCGGCGGTGGTCTGGGCGCGGGGCGAAGTGGTCTCGAAGCGCTGTCCAAAATCGATTATCACCGCGATGAGCGTTCTGTTTTTGGAGCAGTTTCGCTGGTGGAAAGAGCTGGGCGGCGACATCTGGTCGATGGAAGCGAAGAATGCCGAAGCGCTCTTATTGTTGGAGCGTGAATGGCGAACGGAGATGGAGAATGGCAAATTCTAAGAATCAACTGCCGGGTTTGAAGCGGCTCGCGAGTACAAAAACGAAAGCGCCGGGAGTGGCGTCGATTGCACCACTCGAGAGCACGCCAACAGCGGGATCTTTCAGGCCGGGACGGCTGCGCGACGTGAGCTTCGCCTCTTTGACCGGCAAGATTGCATCCAGCGGTCTGCGATTCGGGGGCTCTTCCAGCTTGGGTACAACGTCTTCGGGAAGCGGCAGCCAATGGACCAAATTATTGAAGCAAACGGCGAATGGTGGAGTTTCTAGCGCGCTCGGCGGAGGGCTCGGAGGGCTCAAGGATATTGGGGGAATTGCGTCGATTGTGTCCGGATTTCTCGGCCTGTTTCGCGGCGGTAAGGAGGCGCCTCCGCCGCTCGTTCATTTTGAAGCGCCGGCGCCTCAGAATCGGACGGTATTTCTGGGGTCGGCGACGGGACCGGGGCAGTGGTCGGAAGGCGGAACGTCGGCGCATAGCAGTTCCTCCAAAGGAATTTATGCGAGCGGCCAGGAGCCGAATGTGCAATCGCTGCAGTACCAGAGTTCGCAGATCGCCCAGGCTGTAAAACAAGCGCTTCTTCATTCCAGTTCGCTCAGTGACGTGATTGCGGAGATCTGATGGCCACGTTTCCACGATTAAGTTCAAACGCTGTTACGCAATATCCCGCGCCGCAGGCACATGTCCGAGCCGGGAGAATCGTCCGCTTCATCGACGGTTCCGACCAACGTTTCATAGCGCTGGGCAAAACACTTCGGAGCTGGCAGATCAATCTAACTCTTCTCAATGAGCAGGAGCTTGCGGATATCGAGGCATTTTCCGAAGCGCAGGGCGGGGAATATTCGGTGTTCGATTTTCCCGACCCGGTCAGTGGAGCAATCGTTCCGAATTGCCGTTTTAGCGCTCCCACATTGGTTACCGCTTACCAGGCGACAGATGTAGGAGCGACATCGTTTTGGGTCGTAGAGACAAATGGCTAATCTTTTTTTCCCGCAATTGACGAGCGGCGCCTATGCTCAGTATCCGCTCCAAAAGACGCGCGCAGCGCGCACGATCAAGAATGTTCTGGCCGACGGCAGCATGGTGGTATTCGCGGACCCGGGCAGTTCGCGGCTATATTGGCAACTTTCGTTTACGGAATTGACCGCGGTGGAAGCAAGCGTCCTCCAAGCGCATTTTGAAGCGTGCGCCGGACCCGTGCGGGCTTTTACGTTTATCGATCCGACCGACAATATGCTGGTCTGGAGTTCGGATCTGACGGCGGCGGTTTGGCTCAGAGCGAGCGAAGTCGGCTTAGCAGCCGGCGCAGCCGACCCGATGGGAAGTTCGTCCGCGTTCACGGTTACTAACAACGCGGCCATCTCTGAGGAAATCACACAGACACTAACAGCTCCGGCGAATTATCACTATTGCTTTTCGCTCTACGCGAAAAGCGCGGCGCCGTCGTCGCTTACGCTTGTGCGACGCGGCGCCGCGACTGAAGCCGCGACCACTTACGATATCGGGCCGGCCTGGACGCGCGTTGTCTCCGCGGGAGAACTTGGCGACCCCGCAACTGACATTACCGTGGCCATACGATTGTCCGCGGGACAGCAGGTAACTCTCTACGGACCGCAGTTGGAGCCACAGCTTGCACCCTCCCGCTATCGTGCGACCGGCGCCCGGGGCGGCGTTTATCCGAACGCCCATTGGGCAGTAGACGATTTGGTTCTTACAGCGACCGCGCCGAATCTTTTCTCTACTGCCTTCAGTATTGAGGCAACTCTATAGGACTTGTGAATGGGGACCATTAACCAGATCAAACAGCTCGCCGAAGCCGATACCCCGCTTTTATTTTTTCAATGCACTCTGCCGTCGGGCGATGTTGAATACTGGAGCACTCATTCGATTTCGTTCAATGGGCACTATTACGTGGCAAAGGTCCTGAAGCATAACTTATTCGATCTGCAACTTTCTGCCGACGATGCCATGGACGGGATATCGCAGCTCTCGCTAACGCTGGCGAACGCCGACTCTACAATCTCTCAACTCGATGCGGCGATTGGCTTGAAGGGATCGCAACTGATCGTTTATTTTGCTTTTGCCGATTTACCGAGTCTGACAATTACTAGCGAAAGCACGGTCCTTTTCCGGGGAATTGCCGGCGATCCAGATGAGATCGGCGAGGACTTTGTGAACCTGAGCTTTACCAATAAGCTTAGTTTGTCGAGAGTGCCGGTTCCCGAAGTTCGCATTCAGCGCGCCTGCCTCTGGAATTTTCCGGCTACTGCCGAGCAACGGCTCGAGGCTCGTGATGGCGGCGTTCTCGGCAGATTCTCCCGCTTCTACCGCTGCGGTTATTCAGCCGACCAGGCGGGTGGGGCCGGCAATCTGAATGCTGGTGGACAGCCATTCACAAGCTGCGATAAGTCTCGTGCGCAATGCGAGCAGCGAGGCATGTTCAACATCGATACCGCAGCGAATCCAACACGCCGTTTCGGGGGATTCGAATTTGTGCCTTCGGCGATTCAAGTGCGAACTTCAGGAGATAAAACGACGCATTTATCGCCCCTTGTAGACAACGCCGCAAAATACAATGACCCGGCACCCATCGTGTATGGATCCGGATGGCTCAAAGCCCCTGTGATTTTCGCCAGAAACGACGGCAACCTGACCCACATGGAAGTGCTTCTGGGAACGGGTCCGATCCAAAGCTCGCAAAATGTTTTGAAGGTGGTCGTAAACGATATCGAGATTCCACAGGTGGTCGCCGGGCAGGAGATGACGACTAGCGGCTGGTATTCGGTAGTCAGCACCGGTGAGCGGCAAGGGAACTTCAATACGGACTTCGTAGACTCTTCCGGTAATCCTCTGGGCGACCCGCACGGCTCGTCGGTAACGATGTCCGTGGTGGTGCCGAATCGGATCAGCAGCGGAAAATCGGTCGCGGACGTCGAAGTATTGTTGCAGGGCATTCAGATCGATGTATTCAACTTCGACGGCAGTTTTCAAACGACCACTTACAGCAACAATCCAGCTTGGGTGATTCAAGATATTCTACGCCGCGCCGGATGGTCACTTTCGGAATTGGATTTGAGTAAGTTCGCCGAAGCGGCGTCTTTTTGCGGCGAGTTGATCGGCACCACCGATTTGAATGGTGTGGCGATGCAAGTTCCCCGGTACCAATGCAATTTGGTGCTGACGAAGCGGCAGAGCGCCGCGTCCGTCGTGCGCGGCATCCGCGTTGCGGCCAGCTTGATGCTGCGTTACGGGCCGACGGGCCTTCTCGAATTGGTGCCGGAAACGACGATTGCCCGCCAGCAGCCGTTTCTTCCGGACGGCAGCAATAGTATAGAGACGTTGAACGGCGGATGGCCGGCGTATGAGTTTAGCGACGGCTCCGGTCCATTTTCGGGAATCGTACGCACCGTGAAAGGAAATTCGTCGCTGCGACTCAGTTCTCGCAGTGTAGCCGAAACATCGAACCGGCTGAGCGTGGAATTTCAAGACGAATCAAATGAATATCAGCAGGATAGTCTTTCGCTCGTCGATTCGGACGACGTCGCCCTGATCGGGTATGAGATCAGCAGCCAATCTACGGCGCTGGGAATCGCGAACTTCAGCCAGGCTACACGAGTTCTGTTGCGCCAGCTCGATAAGTCCACGAAAGGCAATCGCTACATCCAATTTCAAACCAGCTTTCGCGCGCTGAAAGTCCGGCCGGGCGATATCATCGCGCTGACGTATTTGAAAGAAGGTTTGGTGCGCGTTCCGTTCCGCGTGACTAAGCTATCACCTTCCACCAATTACGAGTTAGTTACGATTACGGCTCAAATACACGATGACGCGTGGTATAGCGACAATCCGGCCACTCTGGGAGGCGCCGGAAGGCAGCCGGGAACGCAAGTGCAGCGGCCGCGGCCCCTGATTGGGGCCGTGCTACACAACGATCCGCAAGGTAAATTCGAGTTTTTCGATTTTGCCGTGGAGGAACGAGTACAGACGCTTTCGGATGGCTCTGCAATCGATACGCTGAGTATTTCGTTTGCCGTTCCGGCAAAGCCGAATGCGAACTCTCCCAACCTTCCTTTGCTTAGCCTCGCTCCCGACTATTTGAGCACGGGAGGGAGTATAGCGGGCGGTAGCAGTTATTATTACGCAGTAAGTGCGGTCGACTCGAACGGAAATGAAGGAGCACTTTCCTTCACCGTGCCGGCTTTGGTGTCGGGCGTCACCAATACGAACTGTGTCGTCCTGCAGCGATTGAGCTTTCCGGCATCGGCGACATCGTTCCATGTATACCGGGGAACTACTCCACAGGCGCTATACAGGATTGCCTCGGCGCAAGCCATTGGCGCTGTCTTCATAGATATTGGTTTGGCGCCGCAGCCAATCGGGCCTCCCGATGCAAGCTTCGATCACGCCAATTTTTACTATCGATATCAATACGCCGGGCCTTTCCCGACGACGATTCATTCCGCCAACACGATTGGTTGGGACAGCCTGGGTGCGACAAGTCTGGTCTATGCCGGGAAAGCGGTGCGGATCATGGAGGGAAGAGGGCGCGGGCAGGAGCGTTCTATTGCTTCAAACGATTCGACGACACTGACGGTCAGCCCGGCGTGGTCGGTCGAACCGGATGCGACGAGCATTTTTGCGATCACGGAACCGTCTTGGAAATTCGCGGCGGTTTCCTCGACCAGCCCCGCGCAATTTGAGATTCCGTTCCGAGCGGGCGCAGCGCTGCAAATTTCCGGCCGGGGAGCCAATGTCAACAACCAGGAGAGCGATCCGGAATTGTGTCCGCTGACAACCTGGACGCTTGGCGGAAGCAGTACCGATACCGGCCTG
>JAICIH010000113.1 GCA_025924475.1 Bryobacteraceae bacterium | reverse complement strand
GTCAGTGTGACGGTTTCATCGCGCCACGCCGCGAGATGCGAGAAGGAATGCGCCTGCTCCTTCCAGGCTCGATAATTCTGCGGACGCACCGGCATTTCGTTCGCCCACATAAACGAGAGCGCGGAATTTTTCTCCCAGAGCATGAGCACGCGATCGGGATCGTGCCATGCTTTGAGATAAAGCGGATTCAATAACACCGCGTTCACCACGCTGAAGATAACGGTGTTTGCGCCAATTCCCAAAGCCAGTATGCAGAGCACCGCCGCCACAAACCCGGGCTGGCGCCGGAGGGCGCGAAACGAATATCGCAGGTCCTGCCACAGAGTGTCCATCAGCCGCCAGCCTTCCCCCTACGAGGATACATTTGCGCTGCCGATCGCAGGCGAAATTCGCTGGTACCCTATGGATATGGCAACGAGCACGCGACTTTCCCTTGAGGAATATTTCCGCGCTCACTATGAGGGCGAGTGCGAGTTTGTCAATGGAGAATTAAGGCCAAAGCCGATGGGAACGGGTCCGCACGCGCGCGTGCAGGCGAGACTGCGAGACGCGCTGCGACGCTTCGAGCAGGCAGGATATGGCGAAGCGCTGCCGGAGATGAGCTTGCATCTTCCGAGTGGAAATGTCCTGATTCCCGATGTTCTGTTCAGCGCGAAGAATCAGACCTTTAACGCGCAGGGAATTTTCGATACACCACCCGTACTGTGTATCGAAATCCTCTCGCCTTCACAGTCTTTTGCCGAGTTGCAGAACAAATGCCGTGCCTATCTTCGTTGGGGCGTGTCCTCTTGCTGGATTATAGATCCGGTAAAAAGAACGGCATGGCAAATCGAAGCGGATGAAGTTTCCCGCGAAATCGCCGAAAACGGCACTCTACAAGCAGGCCTGATCGTAATCAGCCTTTCAGAACTCTTTTAATAGTTAGGCCGCACTCAAAGTATTAATCGTCAACGGCCGCTTCTTCTCAAACGCCGAAATCGCCACATCCTGCTTCAGGATGTAGCCCAACTCATCCACGCCTTGCAGCATGCACTCCTTCGCGAAGGAATCGACGGGGAAAGTGACGCTCGTCCCATCCGGCAGCGTTAACTTCTGCTGCGCCAGATCCACGGTCACTGTAGCGGCGGGGTTGGCTGCTACCGCGGCCAGCAGTTTTTTATGCTCTTCCGCTGGAATCACAATCGGGAGTAGCGAATTCTTTAACGCGTTGCCGCGAAAAATATCCGCAAACGACGTACTGATCACTGCGCGGAACCCATACTGGGTCAGGGCCCACGGTGCGTGCTCGCGTGAGCTGCCGCAGCCGAAATTATCGCCGGCGAGCAGTACCTGCGCCTGGCGTCCTTCCGGCCGGTTCAGAAGAAAATCCGGCTTCGGATTGCCTGCCGCGTCGTAGCGCCAGTCGTAAAACAATTGATCGCCTAAGCCGGCCTTGGAAATCGTCTTTAAGAAGCGTGCCGGGATGATCTGATCAGTATCGATGTTATCGATCGCAAGCGGCGCCAGGCGGCTGGTAAATGTGGTGAATTTTTCCATGTTCCTAACCAAGCAAAGTGCGTACATCCGTGACCACGCCCGTGATGGCGCTGGCGGCGGCCGTGAGTGGGCTCGCCAGGAACGTCCGTCCGCCCTTGCCTTGCCGTCCCTCGAAATTGCGGTTGCTCGTCGAAACGCTATATTCACCCGGCTGCAGTTGATCGCCGTTCATCGCGATGCACATCGAACAACCCGCCTCGCGCCAATCTGCGCCCGCTTCTTTGAAGATGCGGTCCAAACCTTCCGCCTGCGCCTGCTGCTTGATTTGCTGGGAGCCGGGCACTACCATCACGCGAACTTTCGGGTTCACCCGCCGGCCTTTCAGTATTTCCGCAGCGGCGCGCAAATCCGAGATCCGCGAATTCGTGCAACTGCCGATGAAGACCACGTTGATGGGATGCCCGAGCAGCGGCTTGCCGGAAGGCAGATCCATATACCGAAGCGCCTTTCCAAGCGTGTCGCGCTCGACGGGGTCCTTCACCGAATCCGGATCGGGAACGGCGGCTGTAATCGGAATGCCCATCCCGGGATTCGTGCCAAAGGTAATCATTGGCTCGAGTGCGCTGGCATCGATATCGATGCGCTTGTCGTATTTCGCGCCTTCATCACTTGGCAGGGTGCGCCACTCGGCTACTGCCCGGTCCCACTCGGCGCCTTTCGGCGCATATTGGCGTCCCGAGAGGTATTGATACGTCGTATCGTCCGGCGCGATCATTCCGGCACGCGCGCCACCTTCGATGGACATATTGCAGATCGTCATGCGCTCTTCCATAGAGAGAGCGCGAATGGCCGAACCCGTGTACTCGAACACGCATCCGGTGCCGCCGCCGATTCCGATCCGCGAAATCAAGTTCAGAATGATGTCTTTTGCGCCAACGCCATCTTTCAACTTGCCGTCCACGCGCACTTCATAGGACTTTGAAGGAGTCTGTAGCAAGCATTGGCTCGCTAACACGTGTTCCACCTGGCTGGTCCCGATGCCGAATGCCAGCGCGCCAAACGCCCCGTGCGTGGCGGTATGGCTGTCGCCGCAGACCACCGTCATGCCAGGCTGAGTCAATCCCTGCTCCGGGCCGATGATATGGACGATGCCCTGTTTCGCGCTGTGCGGACCATAGTACGGGATTCCGAAATCGCGGCAGTTCTTCTCGAATTGCGTGATCTGCGTTTCGGCGACTTTATCGACGATCGGCAGCGAACGATCGTGCGTAGGAATGCTATGGTCCGTAGTGCCAAAGGTAAGGTCGGGCCGGCGCACTTTCAAACCGCGCTCGCGCAAGCCGGAAAAGGCCTGCGGAGAAGTCACTTCATGCACCAGGTGCAGATCGATATAGAGCAGCGCTGGTGCGCCGGGGTTCTCCGCGACTATGTGGCGGTCCCAAACCTTCTGAATAATTGTCTTTGCCATTGTCCTTACTACGCCGAAACGGCGCGTGCGCTTAACGCCGCGCACACCGCGTCTCCCACTTCGCTCGTTTGGGCGGGCTTGCCGGCCGGCTTCAGATCCGCCGTCACACGCCCGCTGTTCAATACTTCCTCAATCGCACCATAGATGCGCCGCGCGTCCTCCGCCAAGCCGAAACTGTACTCGAACATCGCCGCGACCGACCCGATCGCCCCTAAGGGATTCGCTTTGTTTTGGCCGGCGATGTCCGGAGCCGATCCATGCACCGGCTCGTATAACCCGGTCCAGGCGCCGGACGGCCGCTTGGCGCCGATCGATGCCGAAGGCAGCATGCCGATCGAGCCGGCAAGCACAGCGCCTTCATCGCTCAAAATGTCGCCAAACAGATTTTCCGTCAGCACTACGTCGAAGCGTTTCGGGCTCAGCACGAGTTGCATGGCGCAGTTGTCCACCAGTACGTGATCGAGCATCACGTCCGGATAACCGGCCGCCACTTCGGTTACGACACGCCGCCATAATTGCGAATTTTCAAGCACGTTCGATTTATCGACGCTGGTCACTTTCCGCCGCCGCTTGCGCGCCAGTTGGAACGCCATATGGGCCACGCGCTCAATTTCGGCCCGCGTGTAAACCATGGTGTTTACCGCACGTTCTTCTGCGCCTGTTCCCGAAATGCCGCGCGGCGTTCCGTAATATAAGCCGCCCGTCAGTTCGCGAACAATGATCATGTCCGTTCCGTCCACCAGTTCGTTCTTGAGCGGCGACGAATCGATCAATGCTTTGTAGGACCGCACCGGCCGCAGGTTCGCATACACCTCGAGCGCTTTGCGGATTCCCAACAGCCCGCGTTCCGGACGCTTTTCGGGTGGCGCGTTGTCGAACTCCGGCAAACCCACCGCGCCCAGCAGAGTCGCATCGGCGCCTAACGCAAGCTGTCGTGTCTCTTCCGGAAAAGGCGTGCCGGTGCGGTGGATCGCAATGCCGCCCAGCAGTCCTTCATTCAGCGATAACTTGTGTCCGCCCGCTTCGGCAACATGGCGCAACACTTTTACCGCCTCGCGCGTGACCTCGACGCCGATGCCATCGCCCGGCAAAATCAAAACGGAAAGATTCATGCTTATTTGGTGATTGCCGCCTGCGCGGATACGCCGATCACTTCTTCGATCAGCAAGGAAATCTCGTCGTTCCGCACGCCTTTCTTGTTGTCAGCAAGCATGGTGAAGCGCTCATAAACCACATCCAGCTCCTGCTTCGAAAGACGGTATCCGAGATGCTCGGCGCGATCCTTCAAAGCGTGACGCCCGCTGTGCTTTCCCAACACGAGCCGGCCGGCCGGCACGCCCACGCTTGCCGGGCTGATAATTTCGTAGGTCGCGGGATTTTTGAGATAGCCGTCCTGGTGAATTCCCGCCTCATGCGCAAACGCATTCTCACCTACTATCGCTTTGTTCGGCTGCGGCCCGAATGAAATGAATTGTGTGAGAGTCTGGCTCGCGCCAAACAACTTGTCCAAATGTATGTTGGTTTCGAAGGGCAACCTATCGGGGCGTGTCTTCATGGCAACGACGACCTCTTCCAATGCCGCGTTACCCGCGCGCTCGCCAATGCCGTTGATCGTGCATTCTATTTGGCGCGCTCCCGCCCTCATTGCCGCCAGCGAATTCGCCACCGCCAGGCCGAGATCATCATGACAATGGACGCTCACGATGGCGCGGTCGCCGAGAACTTTGACCATGCGCCCAATCAGCTCTCCATATTCGTCCGGCACGGAAAATCCAACCGTATCGGGCAAGTTCACCGTGCGAGCGCCCGCTTCCACTACGGCCTGGCTTACCTGCTCCAGATAATCCGGGTCGGTGCGCGTGGCATCCTCGGCAGAAAACTCAATGTCATCTGTATAGTTGCGCGCCAGGCTCACCGCCGCCACCGCGTCATCCAGAACCTGCTGCCGGCTCTTGCGCAATTTGTGCTTCAGGTGAATATCGCTGGTCGCAATAAAGATGTGAATTCGCGGGCGCTTGGCCTTGGTCAGCGCTTTGGCGGCGCGCTCCACGTCGAGCGTACACGCTCGCGCCAGCGCCGCCACCTGCACCCACGGAAATTGCCGGCTGATGGCATCGACCGCTTCGTAATCTCCTTCGGAAGCAATCGGAAAACCTGCCTCCAATATGTCTACTCCGAGCGCCACCAGCACTTCCGCCATTTTCAGTTTTTCTGGCATCGTCATGCTGCAGCCTGGTGACTGTTCGCCGTCGCGTAAGGTAGTGTCGAAGATATAGACTCGACTCACTTGGTTGGTCCTCGCGGTTAGAAAACCTTTCCCATACTATGTTGGTACTGTCGATTATGCAAATTTATAATGCCGCCACCTACTATTAGATATAATGATGCCATAAACACTTTGGTTGGGACGCCGTTATGGAACTATATCCTCTAAAAGTTTTTCTGACGGTTGCAACAGAACGAAGTTTTTCCAGAGCCGGTGAGAAGCTGCTACGCACTCAGCCTGCTATCTCTATAGCGATACAACGTTTAGAGAGTGATCTCAAGGAAAAACTCATTGACCGGTCGGGGCGTGAATTGTTGCTCACCGATGCTGGCCGTGTCGTTTTGGAATTTGCCAAACGCTTTCAGAATCTCGAAAGCGAACTCGAAAATTCACTTCGTGAACTAAAAGACAATTATGCCGGACGCCTCGCGATCGGGGCAAATGAGACGGCAGCTCTGTATCTTATTCCACATATCGAACAGTATCGTCGACTTTTTCCCAAAGTAAAGGTACAGGTACGGCGCTCCGAATCCAGCAAGATCCCGTCGCAGTTGCTGGACGGAGAGCTTGAATTGGGCGTCCTCAGTTACGATCCCGGCGACGAGCATTTGATGACACAAGTGCTCTATATTGACCGGCTCGCGCTTGTGGTATCACCGCGGCATCGCTTTGCCAACCGCACGGATATTTCGATTAGTGAGCTCGACATGGAGACCTTCATCGCGCATAACGTCGTTTCGCCGTATCGCGAAGCGGTCCTGCGGGAGTTTCAGCGCCAGAAAGTGCCGCTGAATATGGACGTGGAGATGCCAACGGTGGAGACTATTCGCCGCCTGGTGCAGGATAACGAGGGCGTGGCATTCCTTCCGCGCATGTGCGTGGAGCAGGAAATCAAAGCGGATTTGCTGCGGGAAATTCGCGTGAAGGAGCTGAATATGGAGCGAAAGATCCGCCTGGCTTATCCGGCGCGGCGGGCCTTGAGTCACGCCGCCAAAGCATTTCTCGATGTAGTGCGGCGGGGCGGCGCGGATACGGGTCCAATTCAGGAATCGGCGTGAACGTCGCCGTTGCCGGCGGGGGCATCGTCGGGCTCAGTATCGCCTGGCGCCTGGGGCAGCGCGGCGTTCCGGTTACGGTTTTCGATAAAGGCCCCATGGGCGGCGAAGCAAGTTGGGCCGGAGCCGGGATGCTGGCTCCGGGGGGCGAGATCCTGGCCACTTCGCCAATCGCCGGCTGGGCATTGGAAGCGCGGCGCATGTATCCATCCTATGTACGTGAACTCGAAGAATCGTCTGCCGCGCGTATTGATTTTCAGGAATGTGGCGCGCTCGATCTGGCCTACTCACCCGAAGACTGGCGGGCGCTGGAAACCCGCGCCACGCATCAGGCGGCGCTTGGCATCCCTTCCGAACCGCTCGAGCCGCGCGACGTGCTTTCGCTTTGTCCCCATATCCGAACCGCCGGCCTCATCGGCGCTCGCTTCTATCCGGGCGATGCGATCGTCAATCCGCGGGAAATTGTTGCGGCGCTCTGTTCCATTTGCCCGAAGCTGGGCGTATCGCTCGTAGAGAATCATCCGGTAGAGAATCTCGAGTCGCTTAGTTCTTTCGACGCTGTGGTCGTTGCGGCCGGCGCGTGGAGTAACCGGCTTGGAATCGGCCTGCCGCCGGTGGAACCAATAAAGGGACATTTAATTGCCTACGGGCAGCCGCTGGGCAAGTACCGTACCATTCTTCGTCACGGCCACACGTACCTGCTGCAGCGTGCGAACGGTTTTCTGATTGCCGGGAGTTCGGAGGAGCATTTGGGCTTCGATCGCAGCGTGGACGGGCAAATCGTATCCGATATTGCCGCCCGCGCGGCATTTGTTGTGCCGTCGCTCGCCGGCGAAGCGCCGCTGGAAAGCTGGACCGGCCTTCGGCCCGCCAGCGATACGCCTCATATTGGCGCGTTTGGCTCCGGCGGCCGGCTGTTCCTGGCATATGGCCACTACCGCAATGGAATCCTGCTTGCTCCCCTGACGGCTCGCGATTTGGCCGCCGAAATCAGCGCCAGTTTCGAAAAGCGTTAGCGCGCCTGTCGCGCGCCTCGCCAATTAAACGCCGCACCTGGGCTCGCCGCTTGAGCAGAGTCTCCAAAAGTTTTTCGAGCGGCTCTTCATCGTCTTCGAGCCATTCTCGCGGGATTTCTTTCCAAGCCGAATCGATCACGCTCGCCGGAAAATTGGCCACCATCTCCAGCCACGGCTCGAACGAATCGAGCGACCGCACTTCGTCGTAGACGGAGGTTCGGAAATACAGCCCATGCACGGGCGAGTCCTGAAAGGCCCAGTGCGGCCCATTGAAAGCGAAACCGTGATCGATCATCTGCGCGAAAAAACCGACCCGCGCCGGCACTTCTCCTTTGAGCGGCGTCCAGTTCTTTGCGCGCGCCCGAAAGAATACGGCTTGCCGCGAATCGGCATTCCCGACCCATTTATCGAATACCAGCATGCCCAGAAAATCGGCCCGGTTCTCGACCTTGGCCAGCAACTTGTCCGGCAGAAAATCGAAGACTGCCACGCGGTTCGGGTCGACCGCCATACGCGATCCGAAATGCAGTCCCGGCTTGACCGGCTCGCGCCGCGGGCCGATCGAAAAATACAGCTCCGGATTGGCTTCGAGAAAGTCCGGAGTAAGCTCGAGCACCGCCGTCTCTGGAACGTAGATCTGCAAATAGCGCAAAAATACGCACGCCAGCCATTCATTGATCAGAATGCGCCGGTGTTGCGGATTGTTGAGGAATTTCGCGACGTAAAAAGCCCCATCCTCGCCTTCGAGAAGATGGGCCTGCGCGCCGCCTCGCATCTTTCGAATGGCGGCTCGGGCGCGGATCGGCATCGTGCGGGATGGGATGAGAAGATCAGATCAGGCTTGAATCTTGCCTCGACTAAAGAAGGAGCATCCTATCAGAATGGCTGAAGACACTTCGGAGACACCCGTCTCGAAGAGCCCGGACGAACTGGCGCTGGAACTTACCAAATTCATCGCGGTAACCACCGGTTATGGGAAAGGTACGCCGATGGCGGGCTTTGGCGGGAAGGGCACTGGATCCCGCTCGGCGGAAGAGTATGCCGATTCTCTTCTGGAACTGTTTAACCGCTGCCGTACGGTCATCCGCAAAGAACCGAAATAGCTTTCCCGGTTGTCACCTCGCGCGGCTCTATCCCGACCCGCGCGAGGTGTGATACAGCCTGATCCTATCTCCTTCGCCTGGCGGCCTTCTTGGTTGCCTTCTTCTTAGCGGGAGCTTTCTTCGCTGCCTTTTTGGCCGGCGCCTTCTTTTTGGCCGCAGCTCGTTTCAACGGCCTTCTGGCCGCTGCCTTCTTTTTAGCGGCCTTCTTTTTGGCCGGTGCTTTTTTCTTAGCGGGAGCCTTCTTGGCGGCTGCGGCCTTCTTTTTCGCCGCAGCTTTCTTCACCGGCGTCTTTTTCTTGGCAGAAGCCGCCTTGGCAGGCGGCGCCGCCACCGGCTCGCTATAGGCCGGAGTGCCCGCTTCGGCTACCTTCTGAGGAGGCTTGCGCGGAGCGCGCTTCTTCGGTGCGGGCGGCGCTTCCGCCATATCGCCGTCGTTTTCGGAACCTGCCCCTGAGCCAGGCTCCTCACCGCCTAACGGCCGCTCACTGGAGCCTTCATGTCTCGCCGGCTTCAGCGGAGAGGTTTGAGGCTGCTCCAACTCCTCATCGTCGTCTTCGTCGTCGTACTCGTCCTTGTCGGACTCGAGTTCCACGTGTTCGTCCTCATAGTCGAAATCGTCGTCTTCATCATCCTCTGGCTTCAGCCGGTAATTGAGAATCAAGCAATCCTCCTTTCGCACATCCTTTACTATGCATCCAGATGACGCGGGAAGCCAAATGATTTCATACGCAACGCACACTTCGCAAGCGGGAAATCAAAAAAGAAGCAAGTTCGTGCAGGAAGTTAGCGCGACACACTGGCGGTGTGCACTGCGGCTGGCCGGTGAAGAACGTGCGCCGGCACGTGCCGCGAGGCCACAACATGCGTGCTGCGATGGGCCGCTGCCGTCTTGCTGGATCGCGCTTTTGTGCCGTTAGTATGCCTACGGGTGCGGCTATGCACGGTACGCCGCCGGGGTTTTTCGGGATGATAAACGGCCGGGATCAGCAGCGTATCGCCGGCCTCAATGCTATCGGCCTGCGAATTTACTTCTACAATTCTTTCGGGAGCCAAATGGTAGGATTTGGCAATCGTGGCAATCGTGTCGCCCGCCTCCACATGGTGGAGTCTCCAGGCCTGCCGGTTGTTGGCTGGGACGCTCTCCAGCGCCGCGCGCGCATCCTCGGCAGAGCCTTTGGGCACGTGCGCTTCATAGCCGGCCGGAGCCACTGAAGTCAACAGCGCCGGATTCAAGTCGCGAATTACCGAAACCGGTTGCAGCGTGGCATCTGCCACCAGATTCAGGTTCGTGGGCGCGGTCAGCCGGATGGTATCGTACTCGATCGGGCTATCGGGAACCACATCCTCGAGGCCGTAATCCTTTGGATTTTTGCCCATGATCGTCATCGCCACGATGATCGGCACGTAATTGGAGGTCTCGCGCGGCAGCGCATGGCGCTTCAGCAGTTCCCAGTAATCCGCGTAACCGGTCCGCTCCACCGCACGATCTACAGCGCCCGCCCCACAGTTGTAGGCCGCGATTGCGAGATACCAGTCGCCGTAGCGGGCGTACAGGTCCTTGAGATAGCGCGCCGCAGCGCGGGTGGCCTTTTCCGGGTCGAAGCGCTCATCGAAAGACGCGGTGCGGTCCAAATCGTATATGTGCCCCGTGTCCGAGATGAATTGCCACATTCCCACCGCCTTCTTGTAGGAAACTGCACGCGGCAGAAATCCCGACTCGGCCTGGGCCAGATATACCAGTTCCTGCGGCACGCCTTCCTCGGATAAAATACGCTCGATCAGGGGACGATAGCGGCCGGATCGCCGTAGGCCCGCGATGAGCGTGTTGCGGCCCTTCGGGGTAGAAAAATAATGCACGAAACCAAGCACGGGATCCGATAGGTCCAGCGGAATCGCCGAGGATGTTTGATTTAGTTCGCTCGCGAGCTTAGGAGCCAGGCTGGGATCTACCTGGAAGGTCATGTGGCTGATCTCATCGATCGGCGCTTTATCGAAACTTTCCGCCTGCTCGTCCGTTGTTTTCTGACCGGCGCCGAGCTTTTCTACGTCAAAACGATAAACCAGGTCGCAGATCTCTTCGAGCCTGCGTTCAATGCGCGAGTGGCCCGGTATACCCTCGGGCGCCGACAACAGAGCGCCGACGGCTTCATCGAATTCACGGCGCGCGCTCGCCGAATCTCCCTGGAAGTAGAATTGACGGCCGGCATTGAAATGGCGGTCTGCCCGGCGAATGCAGTCATCCGCCTGATTCGAATTCGACTGGAACACATCCGTTGAACTCGAGACCGCCTCTACGGCGGTAGGAGAAATTTCCGGCGTGGCGTCGCTATCCGCGCCTCGTGAAACGCCAACGGAAACCGCCGAAAGAATAACAAATCCAGTGATCGCCGCGCGGAGTTGGATCATGATTCGATAAGTGTCTCTTATAGTTTAACCGAGCTACAACTGAAGCACACTCTACCCCAGGCTTGCATCCCAGGTCAAGCTGGAAGTCTCCGCAGCTCTTCCGAAAATGGGAGCTTCCGCACTGCCTACACAGTACCTATCGGCAGAACCGCCACTGGCCTGAAGATTAGCCTTTAACTACTTTATAATCAGCAGCTTGACTTGGATTTTCAGGCGCTCAAAAAAGCCTTTTTGAGGCTGGCGCGCGTCTCAGCCGCTACTAAAATTGGAAGAGTGCCAGTCCTAGCGCGTTGGTACCGGCTGCGGCTGGCGGCTCGCAATGACGCGGTCGATCATGCCGTATTCCAATGCGGCCGGCGGCTCCAAAATATAATCGCGATCGACGTCGCGTGCGATTCGTTCCACCGTCTGCCCGGTGGCGTCCGCCAGAATTTCGTTCAATGATTGCCGCATGCGCAGAATCTCGCGCGCATATATATCGATGTCGGTCGCCTGCCCACCCAGGCCGCTCATCGAAGGCTGATGGATCAGAATGCGGGAATTCGGCAGACTGAACCGCTTACCTTTCGTGCCGCAGGCGAGCAGGACCGCCGCCATGGAAGCGGCTTGACCGACGCAATACGTCGCAATGTCGGGTTCCACCAGCCGCATGGTGTCGAGAATCGCGAGACCGGCGGTAATCGAACCTCCCGGGGAGTTCAGATACAGCGAAATATCACGCTCCGGGTCCTCGGCCGCCAGAAATAGCATCTGGGCCATGACAAGGTTGGCAACGTTGTCGTCGATGGGAGTGCCCAGGAAAATAATATTTTCCTTAAGCAGGCGGGAGTATATGTCGTAGGCACGTTCGCCCCGTGACGTCTGCTCGACCACCATGGGCACGAGTACGGAATTGTTCATCCAAAGCTCTCCTTCTACTGCCGAGCCGATCGCCAAGCGGCGCTTGGAGCGGCCATTCTTTATGGAGTGCGCGCCGGCACACCCTTAGTATAGGATTGGAGATCGGAACAGCCGATGAATACACCGGTAGTACACCTGTTGACCTCTAGGAATAGAGCGCGCATAGTATAGGAAACGCTCTGTTTTCTTGTAGCGACAAGAATGACGAATAATACATGGCAGCCCGCCGGACGCATCTTTTCTTGCTCCAAAGGCTAATTTTTGGGGCCTGACCCGACGAAAGGTATAGCAGGGATAGGCCGGGGCAACTATGAAGGTGTTGATAGCCGACGATAGCGCGACCTCCCGCACGATGCTCCGGAGCGCGCTGACCCGCTGGGGTTACGACGTGGTCCTCGCCGAAAATGGTAAGGAAGCTCTGGATATCCTGTCCATGGAAGACCCGCCGCATATGGCGGTCCTCGACTGGGTGATGCCGGAGCTGACCGGGCCCGAGGTGTGCCGCCGGGTACGCGGAACGTTGCGCGAGCCTTACACCTACATTCTGCTGCTCACTTCCAAAAACACTAAAGGCGAAACTGTAGAGGGATTGGAGGCCGGCGCCGACGATTACGTCGTGAAGCCGTTCGATCAGCTTGAACTGCAGTATCGATTGCGCGCCGGACAGCGCATTATCGATTTGCAGCGCAACCTCATGCAGGCCCGTGAGGAGTTGCGCGAGCGGGCGAGCAAGGATGTTCTCACGATGCTGCCGAATCGCTCCGCGATCTCGCAAACCCTCAAAAATGAAGTGGAGCGTTGCCATCGGGACCATCGTACGGTCGGCATCATTCTCCTGGATATCGATCACTTCAAGAAGGTCAACGACACGCACGGGCATTTCGCCGGCGACGCCGTTCTGCGAGAGACAGCCGTGCGTCTGCGCAGCAACATGCGTCAGTATGATCAGGTGGGCCGTTATGGCGGCGAGGAATTTCTGGTGGTCTTACCTAATTGCGACCTGGAACAAGCCACCAATCAAGCCGAGCGAATGCGCCATCGCTTGCATGAAACCAGCATGCTGGTGGATGGCCGCGAGCTGCAGGTTTCGGCAAGCTTCGGCGTGACCATCTCCGACGGCTCCGAGCGCAGTCCCGACGTCTTCGTGCGTGTCGCCGACGAGGCTTTGTATCGCGCGAAAGCGAACGGCCGCAACCGCGTCTGGAGCCTTACGCTCGAGCAATCCGCCCTGCATTCCGCCTGAAAGCCGGCGGCGTCTCCATTGTTATACTGTGGTCTGCTGCGCCCGTAGCTCAGTTGGATAGAGCGTCTGGCTACGAACCAGAAGGTCGGCAGTTCGAATCTGTCCGGGCGCACCATTTCAACTACTTACAAGCCGCTTTACAAACAGCCCCATCAGAACACTACTAACATTTGCTGCACAGGAAGAGCACTCATCGCTCTTGTACGCCTCACTTCATCCACTTGGCTTTCGAATGCCAGCATTTACCTGGAGAGGTAGAGCGCGATTTAAACTTAAGAAGAGGATGATACGGCAATGTCGGACCACCTGGTACATAAAGCCAGCGATTTAGCAGGCGATGAGCGCCTGATTGTCGAACGATGGCTAGGCCGTACGCTTTCCAACGATGAGACGATCAGCATAAGCGCATATCGTCCGCATGTCTCCCCAGGTTCTGAAGAACGAGAAAGTCTGCGACGGAGTATCTTGGCTCAGGCCCATGAGATCAGTTCGCGTGCCGGGAATATCTCCGATCAAGAAATCGAAGATTTGCTCAGTGAAGCATTCGACAATGTACGTGACCGCTGCAGGTGAGGATCACTCTTGATTCGAACATTCTCGTCCGAGCAGTTATAAGTCCGCTCGGCCCTGCTTTGCGCCTTCTGGATATTGTGCTGGACGCTCACACGCTCGTTCTGTCGGGATTTATTCTTGATGAAGTCAAACGAGTCCTGCTCTATCCGCGAATTCAGTCTCGCTATCGAATCACCGCTGACGAGGCAATCCGCTTTACCGGCAATCTCGCGGAGGCCGCTCACCTGGTTGAGCCAGTTATTGTCACACCATTGACCCAAGCCGATCCAGACGATGATGCGGTCCTCTACACGGCCGCCGATGGCAAGGCGGACATTCTATGCACACGAAATATCAGCCATTTTTCCTCCCCGGCCGCGAAGGCCTTTTGCCGCGAACATGCCATTCGAGTAATGACGGACGTGAAGATTCTTCGGGAACTGTTCACAGCGACCGGTAGTTAGGAGTAAAAATGGAAGCCAGCCGCGCTTGTTAAAGTTGAGAGTGTCTAAACGAGCGCTAGTTACCGGTTCTTGCGGATTGATTGGTTCGGAAGTCTGCCTGCATCTCGCGAAGCATGGCTATCAGATCTTCGGCGTAGATAACAATGAGCGGGCGGTTTTTTTTGGGCCGGAAGGAGATACGCGCTGGTCGCTTGCCCGGTTGCGGGGGCAAATTCCGGATTACTCGCACTACGATATCGATATCCGGAATCGCGCCGGGATTTTGCAGTTGGTCGCGGAGGTGCGGCCGAATGCAATTGTGCATACGGCGGCGCAGCCTTCGCACGATCGCGCGGCGGCGATCCCGTTTGACGATTTCGATACCAATGCGGTCGGAACGCTCAATTTGCTCGAGGCGGCGCGGCGAGCGTGCCCGGAAGCCCCGTTCGTCCATATGTCGACGAACAAGGTTTATGGCGACCTGCCGAACACGATCGCGCTGCGGGAACTCGAGAGGCGCTGGGATTACGACGACCCCAAGTTTGCTAACGGTATTCCGGAAACATTTTCCATCGATCAATCGAAGCATTCCATTTTCGGCGCATCAAAGGTGGCCTCCGACGTCATGGTGCAGGAATACGGGCGGTATTTCGGAATGCCGACATGCTGCTTGCGCGGCGGCTGTCTGACAGGGCCCAATCATTCCGGCGTGGAACTGCACGGCTTTCTCAGTTACCTGGTCCGCTGCAACATCGAAGAACGCGAATACAAAGTGTTTGGGTATAAGGGCAAGCAGGTGCGGGACAACATCCATTCGGAAGATGTGGCGAATTTCATCGTTGCTTTCAGCGACGCCCCGCGTTGTGGTGAAGTCTATAACATCGGCGGCGGAAAGGATAACTCCTGCTCGATACTCGAAGCCTTCCGTATGGTAGAAGAATTCACCGGCAAGCCCCAAAAGTACGTCTACCTGGAACAGAACCGGGCAGGCGACCACATCTGCTACTACAGCGATCTACGCAAGATGAAGACCCACTATCCGGGCTGGACAATTACGCGGCCGTTGCGGGAAGTATTT
>JAICIH010000112.1 GCA_025924475.1 Bryobacteraceae bacterium | reverse complement strand
TGGAAATTGACATACGCACCTTGAGCCAATGTGAGACGCCCCGCCTGAAAGGCGGGCCCGCTGGTCCAAAGAATAGATTGATTGCCGTCGATGATTTCTAACTGTGGGGCTTGTCCGGAAAACACCAACTGCGACGAAGGATGACCGTACGTTCCGCTATTCCACAGCGGCTTCGAGCCGTTGTAAACCACGAGGTTGCCGTCCCCCTGAAAGACGGCAAAGCATTGATTGGTGCCGCAATCTTGGCCATACGTGCCGGTGTTCCAAATGGCCGTCCCATCCTGCCGATACAGGACGAGATTGCCGTCGCCCTGCATCACAAGGCTGAACGCTCCCAGTTTGAACGAGGCTCCCTGAGCCAGGGTGAAACCGCCCGCGGTGAATTGAGTGAGATACACCGTGGCAGACAGAGGAATCTTATGCGGCGACCCGGCGGCGTCATCGTTAATGGTCAGGGTGGCCATACGCACTCCAGCCGCGCTCGGTCGAAAGGTCACATATGGCTGGCACCATTGGTAGCTCAGCAAGGTTGCCGGACAGCTTGACTGTAGCGTGAAATCCGATGCGTTCGGGCCGGAAATAGAGATGCTGAAAATAGAAAGCCGGTAGAGGCCAGTATTTTGTATCCGTACAGATCCGAGCCAAGTACTCCAAATCGGAATATTTCCAAACGCGATGCTTTGGGGACTGTAATAAATCGAGGGAATTACACCCGTTCCATTGAGTGTTGTCCGTAAGTCGGAGAGTGTGGAGGCTATCGCCAGGCTGGCGGCCAATGTTCCCTCCTGCGCCGGCTTGAAAGCGAGGTTGACCGCACAATTCTGGGCCGGAGCGATACCTTGACCGCACGTATTGCTTTGCGAGAACGCCGAGGCGTTCTCGCCGGTTAGCATGACCGAACTTATGCCAAGCGCTGTATTCCCTGCGTTTGTCAGTCCGATGCTCGCGCTGGAAGGTTGTCCATTCACAACCGCTGTCGGCAACTCAAATGGCGAGGCCAACGTTGGACTCAGCGTGGTCCCATTTGAGGTGTAAAACGTCCCTGCCGGATCCCTTAGCATCGGGCCGGAAATGTTGTAAAAGCCCCAAGTTTCCACAAAGTGAGGGGTTCCCGGGCCGGCTGGAACCAGCGTCAATTCACCGCACGGAAGGTAGAGATCCCCGGCCGCGTCCAGAGCGATGCTGTTCGCGCCGCAGGTATTGGCATAAGTCGTAATGATTCCGGAGCTGACATTTACTTTGCGGATATGGTACGCCTCGGCGATCAGTAGATTTCCGTCGTTATCAAGAGCCAAGGCTTGCACTTGAGTGAGGGATGCGGAAGTCGCGGGGCCGCCATCCCCCGCAGTAGAAAAGAAACCGAATTGCCCGTTTCCGGCAAAGTCCACAATCGTGCCGGTGGATGGATCGAGCCGTCGAACCTTATCCGATTTCTCGATGTAGACGTATCCGAACCGGTCGATGGCGATGCTCTCACCGCCCTCCTGGGCAATCGTCGCGATGATTCCGGTCCGCGCATCCACTCTTCGGATGGCAAAGGTTTCGGCAATAAAGAGGTTGCCTGCCGAATCCAACGCCACCGCGTTTACGTAGCTCAGCGTTGCGCTCGTTGCGGGGCCGCCGTCCCCGGTGTCTACGCCCAACGTTGCCTGGCCGGCGATAAGCGTCCATTGATTCGTTTCTTTGCTAAACCGGTACACTTCGGTGCCAGTGTCATACGCGACGTACTTGTTAATGGCATACAGGTTCCCGGCCGCATCGATGGCCGAAAGTATACCGTGACTCGGCATGGGTATGCTGCCCATCGCTCCTGGATCCAAAAACCATTGCGGTCCCTGACCGGTTCCGGTCAAGAAGCACTGATAGACGACAGCCCCGCTCGAGTCGAGAAACTGAATGGCGTCCTGCCGCAGCCCTGGGTAGAGCGGAATAAAAGTAACGGCGACATTACAGGAAACGGTCCCTGCTCCCGAGCACGAAAGAGTTCCGAGCCGAAATTCTTTCCCATACGCGAGCACTGCGGTCAGACCCGCACTGGTTCCAGGAAATTGGACCGTGACCGGCTGTGCTGCGGAAGAACTGCCGACCGGCGTGGCTGCGACCTGCTGGGTCTTTGGCGCTAGGCCGCCAGCGACTCCCGAAACCGGAATAGTTTGTGGGGATGACACAGCGTTGTCGGAAACGGTTACAGTGGCAACCGGCGTTGCATGGACACCGGCTGTAAACGTAATGCTGACATCACACGTACTACCCGCATGTACCGGTCCGGAGCAATCACCGGAAAGGCTAAAGTCGCCCGGGTTTTGGCCGGTTGTTGCAAGAATCGGCGTGCTCAGATCGGAAGTCCCGGCATTCAGTAGAGCAACGGTTTGGGTCTTACTCTGGCCGGCAATCGTGAACGGAAACAGGAGCGGAGAAGCGGAAGAAGAAATTTCGTACAAGCCTAGCTCGGACGGATACACAAACTGGCCGATCCAAAGATTACTGTCACCATCCAATGTAATAGGCCCGGTTACTCCGAGGTTCTGCGCGGACGCGGAAAAGCCGGCGCCGAGAAATGGATTTTTTTGCGTGCTAGCGCCTGATGTTTGGGGATTTGCACCGGCCACAGTGGAAATACGGCCCGTTCCTCGATCAATCCGGCGGATTCGCCCATTAAACGTCGAGACATAGAGATCTCCCGCGGCGTCCGCGACAACCATGGAAGGCCAATCCAACCCGGCTTGGAGAGCCGGCCCGCCATCGCCCGTATCGCCCCTGACGCCCGTACCGGCCACGGTCGATATGAGGCCCGTGGTATCTACCTTGCGGACTCGGTGATTCGCGCCGTCGGCAATGTACAGATTCCCAGCCAGGTCGAGAGCTATTCCCAGTGGGTCCAAATGGGCCTGTAGGGCGGGTCCATTGTCTCCCCCATAGCCTCGTATCCCATCCCCAGCGACGGCAACCGGCGTGTTTGTATTCGGCGCGATCCGGAAAACCCGGTCCTGTTGCACGTAAAAGATCGCACCCGAAGGGTCAACAATCATAGAGCTAGTGCCTGCATCGCTCGCGATGAGAGCATCCGTGCCTGTAACAACGTCAAGACGGTGAATTTCGGAACTCTTGTTGCTGTAATAGCCGTAATAAATATTGCCCCCAGCATCCGTAGCGAGGCCATAAAAGCTGGGAAGGAAACCTGAAGCTGGCGGCGGTAGTCCCGGAACCGCGGTCAGATCCCCTGTGGCGTTATCAAAACGGTAGATTGTGTCGCCGGCGAGGATCAAGATCTTGCCGTCTGGTTCCGCTGCTATTCCTTGCACGTTACCAAATCCAGCAGAGGGCGGCGGGATGACTGGCCCCTTGAAAGTCGCGACCGCGGGAGAAAACACCGGCAAGGGGCCGAGTCCGACGCCGTGAAGCAAGATCTCTTCGACGACTCGCCCGCTGGCATCCTTTACGATCACGGCGTCCTGGCGAAGCCCAGGTTTGATCGGATCGAAGGTAATCGAGAGAAGGCAGCCGTTTGCGCTCGGAGTACAAGGCCCTAGGGAAAAATCGAGCGAGTATTGCAGTGAGAATGTAGCCGGACCGGGTGTTACTACTGGTACAGCGACGCTCTGGCTGGAAAGCTCTCCGATCGAGTGCTGTCCAAAGTCCTGAGAGTCAATAGTCGCTGATATCCCTGGCCGCCAGAAACACGTTAGTAACAAAGGAATGAAAAGGGCTCGATGCGGAATGCTTGTCGCCAAGTGAACACGCGCCGGAAGGGAGGACATTAGTGATGCGGACCTCCGATGTTACTTGAATGTAGGATTGCTCCTCAATTGCCTGCGGAGGGATTGCGGTGGTAGTAGTACTACAACACGTCGCGGCCCGCTGCTAAGTTTTGCTAACGGGCTCACAAGATCAGCCGGCAAGTAGGATCTCGATATCCATAACATTTGTGCCTGTCGGACCGGTTTTAACAAGATCGCCCAAGGCAGAGAAGAACGTGTAGGAATCGTTGTTGCGGAGAAAATCCACGGGATCGAGGCCCAGGCGGCGGGCGCGAGCGACAGTATCGCCAGTCGCGATCGCGCCAGCGGCATCTGTGGGGCCGTCGGCGCCATCGGTGCCGGCGCATAGTGCGAGGACGTCCGGCAATCCATCGAGCGCGATGGCAGCGGCAAGAGCGAGTTCCTGATTGCGGCCGCCTTTGCCTTTCCCTTTCACGGTAACGGTTGTTTCACCACCCGCAAGAAGGCAGGCGGGACGTTTCACGGTCTTACGGAGAACTTCGATATGCGCGGGCGCCACATCGCGCGCTTCACCGGACACGTTCTTGGAAACAATGCGCGTACGATAGCCGAGAGAACGCGCCTGGCGAGCGGCGGCAGCGAGGGCAAGCGCATTGCTGCCGGCGACGATGTTATAGACATTTTGAAAGAGCGGATCACTGGGCTTAGGCGTCTCGGCAATTTCGCCGCCCGCGCCTTGCCGCAGCAGATCGAGAACCGCCTTCGGAGTGCGTGCCACGATTTTAAATTTTTCGAGGACGCGGATCGCATCGGCGAAGGTCGTTGGATCGGGTGCGGTGGGCCCGGAGCCGATCACATCCAGCGGATCGCCAATCACATCGGATAGCAACAAACTGACCACCGTTGCAGGATAGGCCAGAGCAGCGAGCCGGCCGCCCTTCAGGAACGACAGATGTTTGCGGACGGCGTTGAGTTGAAAAATATCGGCGCCGGCGCGTAGCAGCAGATTCGTTGTTTTCTGCTTGGCGGCGAGCGTGACGGGATCGGCCGGCGCGCTGAGCAGAGCGGATGCCCCTCCGGACACGGTGACGAGAAGCAAGTCGCGCGCGTTCAGCTCGCGCAACATCGCTCGTACCTGATGCGCGGCGCGGATTCCCGGAATATCGGGTATGGGATGGCCGGCTTCGATAATCGCGATGCGCTGAAGACGGCGTTGGGCATGGCCGTGCTTGGTAATCGCTACACCGCCTGCGAGCCATTTTCCGGCAACCGATTGGACCGCGGCAGCCATTTCGACGGCCGCTTTGCCGATACTGATCAGGAAAATGCGATCGAAGGCTTCGAGCGGAAAACGATGAGGTCCGGCTTTGAGTGTGCCGCCCGAGAGAGAAAGATGCGCGCGCACAGCGTTACCGGCATGCGCGGCATCGAGCGCAGCTTGGAATATCTTCTTCGCATCGCGGCGGAGGATGGAAGCCGGCTGCTTACGCATGTCGAAAGATGGCCAGGGTCAGAATGCGTTCTACGGCAGCAGATGGATCGTCGCTCTCTACTTCGATGCGATGATTGGCCAGCGCGTAGGAGGAGCGCCGTTCCGTGAACAGTGTTTCGAGGCCCTTGCGATCAGCGGCGAGCGGGCGAGTGGAATCGTCGCCGAGACGTTTTCGAATCATATCGAGCGGGCAATCGAGCCAGACGGAGGTGCCGCCGCTCGCTTCGATGAGCGCACGATTGGCCGGCTGCACGAAAGCGCCGCCGCCCAAAGCCACGATTGCCGGCTCGCCTGCTTCGATTTGCGCGATGTGATGGCGAATTATTTCCGTTTCTATGCCGCGGAAATGCCGTTCCCCGTGTTCTGAAAAAATCTGCGCGATGGCGCGGCTCTCGCGAGCTTCGATCTCGCTATCGATATCAATGAAGGGCCAGCCGATCTTCCGCGCCAGCGCGCGGCCGATCGTGGTTTTTCCGCTGGCCATGAAACCCACAAGATAGAGGCCCGGTACGGGCTTTCGCTGGACGCTCATTTCGTGCGGATCGGAAACCAGTATAGCGAGGCGCGGATAATGAAGACATGGCAACGGACCTACTGCCGCTCTTCCCGCTTTCGCTCGTTCTGGTGCCGAGTATGCCGCTGCCGCTGCACATTTTCGAAGATCGCTACAAGGAGATGATGGCGGAGGCAATTTCGGACCATTCTGAATTTGGAGTAGTGCTGGCGAAGGAACAGGGCATCGCCAATATCGGCTGCACCGCGATCGTGGAGGAAGTGACGCGCCGCTACGACGATGGCCGTCTGGACCTGGTGGCGATGGGCCAGCGCCGTTTCCGGATCACGTCTTTGGATCAAGAGAAGACGTATCTGCGCGCCGAGGTTCAATTTTTTAACGACGACGATGCATCGGAAGTGCCCCCGGAACTTCGGCAGAAGGCGAGTTCCGCATACCGGCAGCTGGCGAGCCTCGAAGAGGGTGTGGCGGAGCCGAAATTCGAGCGGGCGCGCATCAGCTTTCAGCTTGCACAATTGATCGAGGATTTGGATAAGCGGCAGACGGTGCTGGCGCTGCGCTCGGAAATAGAACGGCTGGAGTATCTGATCCAGATTGTGCCGGGCTATATCGAGCAGCGGGAGCGAATCGCGTTCGCCCGGCGGGTGGCCCCCCTGAATGGCCATCCGAAGGTGGAGCTGTAGACGCGCCGGATGAAGCGGCAGTTTTTAATTCTCGACGCGGACGACACGCTTTGGGAAAACAATGTTTACTTCGAAACGGCTTTCGATCAGTTCTGCGAGTATCTGGCGCATTCTTCGCTCTCACCGGCGGAAATTCGCGCAGTGCTGGATGAAATCGAAAGAGTGAACGCGAAGATTCACGGGTATGGTTGCCGGAATTTCGCGCGGAATCTGGGCGAGTGTCTGCGGCGATTGGCCGAGCGAGATATCGGGGAGGCGGATCTGACGAGGGTGGCGGAGTTTGCGCACGCGATTCTCGATAAGCCGATTGAGCTGATCGAAGGCGTGGAGGACACTGTAGCCGAACTGTCGGAGCGCCACGATCTCACGGTGTTTACCAAGGGCGATCCGGAAGAGCAGCGTTTGAAAATCGAACGGTCCGGGCTGGAGCGCTATTTTCGCCATGCGGCGATCGTGAAAGAGAAAGACCAGGCGGCTTACGAGCAACTCGCAGCGGAGCGAAGCCTTTCGCGCGAGAGAACCTGGATGATCGGCAATTCGCCCAAGTCCGACATCAATCCGGCGCTGGCGGCGGGACTACGAGCGGTGTATGTTCCGCATCCGCGAACCTGGAGTCTGGAACGCGAGCAATTGCCGGCAAGCCATCCGCGGCTGTTGGTGATCCAGCGGATACGGGAGTTGACCCAGCATTTCTAAACCGCGGGTTAACCCCAGCGGAACTCCGCCCGGCGCCATCGAGCACGTTGCCCTGACCGTTCCTGGAGAGAATGCCGTATCACGCAAACTCCAGTAACGTGCTTCCGTTCTAGTGGCTTGTCGCAAAGAAAACTTATGCAGCCTGGTGGCGCAGGCCATCGTTTTTTTTGTGGCCTGCGGCAGTGTCGGCCATGGTAACGAATTTGCTGCGACAGGCCACTAGTGAGAATTCCTTCGAAGGAACTTCCCGCAGCAAGGTCGAAGGCAAAGCGCAATAATGAGAGAGAGTGCAGTATGCTGCAAGGGCTAGAACACGCCTCTATCGGCAGTGAACCGGTCCATGACTTTCTCCCCTTAAATGGAACGGCCCACATAGAATTCTATGTGGGCAACGCAAAGCAAGCCGCGCATTTTTATCGCACTGCTTTTGGTATGAGCCTGATCGCGTACCGCGGACCGGAGAGCGGCACGCGTGATCGGACCTCGTACGCCATCGAGCAGGGCAAAATTCGTTTCGTTCTAACATCCGCGCTCCGTCCGGATCATCCTATTGCCGCGCAGGTAAACCTGCACGGAGACGGCGTGCACGATATCGCCCTCTCGGTGGACGATGCCAGATCGGCCTGGAATGAAGCAACGAAGCGCGGCGCCCGAAGCGTTCGTGAACCGGAAACGATGAGCGATGAGTATGGCGAAGTTCAGTCTGCATCCATTGCGCTCTACGGAGACACGATTCACACGTTTATTGCGCGTAACGCATATCATGGCCCGTTCCTGCCCGGCTTTGTAGCGACGCCGCAACCGGATTCCCTCGCCGATCCTACAGGCCTGACGCACATCGACCATACCGTTGCCAATGTGGGCTTGGGCGAAATGAACAAGTGGGTCGATTTTTATCGGGATGTCCTCGGCTTCCGGCAATATCAGCATTTTGATGACAAAGAGATCAGCACTGAGTATTCCGCGTTGATGTCGAAAGTGATGGCCGGCGGTAACGATCGCGTGAAATTCCCGATCAATGAGCCAGCCAAAGGGAAGAAGAAATCGCAGATCGAGGAGTACCTCGACTTCTATCACGGCCCCGGCGTGCAGCATATCGCGATGGCAACTGACGACATCATCAAGACGATCAGTCAACTTCGTTCACGAGGCGTCGAGTTTCTCCGCGTGCCCGGCACTTACTATGACGAGTTGCAAGGCCGCGTAGGCAGAATTGATGAGCCTGTCGACCGGCTACGCCAGTTGGGCATATTGGTCGATCGCGACGATGAAGGCTATATGCTGCAGATCTTCACGAAACCGGTGGAGGACCGGCCGACACTGTTCTTCGAGATCATCCAGCGCAAGGGCAGCCGCAGCTTTGGGAAGGGAAATTTCAAAGCGCTGTTTGAAGCGATCGAACGCGAGCAAGCGTTGCGCGGCAATCTCTAAAGTCCGTCCGCAATAAAGAACCGCGCACGTAAGTAAGCGGCAATGCAGGCGCGGCTGAGGGCGCTATCTGAGCCGCGACTGCCAAGGAGCGGTTGTAACGGAACTTGGGCTAAAGTCGCAGGAAACTCTGAAGATCGTGCTCGTTCACCGCTGGCTCGCCCGGGGCGGCTTGGTTCAATTTCCCTTGCTTGGCCATCTCTTCGAGTTTTCCGATCAATCCATACAGATGATCGAAGGAATCGACAATAAACAGCAACGGCTGGTAGTGATTAATCTCAAATGCCTGGTTGATTGCCCACTCGATCTGAATAGGATAGCGTTGCACGTTCGGTGATTCGATCGAGTGCTCAATTTCACCAAAGCTCGACAGCAATCCGCTCCCATAGACTCGAAGACCATGGCGCGAGCGCATCAGGCCAAACTCAACCGTAAACCAAAAAAACCTCGCCATGGCGCGAATCACATTCGTCAAGACCCGCGAACGTTCGGAATGATCCGGAATACTCGACATGCAATCGGCAGCCGTATGCGCGCATTCACCGAACCGCACCAGCGTCTCCGCGAACGCACGGTCCGTGTGCATGGGCACGTGACCTGCAATATCGTGGAAAATATCCGGCTCAGGCAAATAATCCAGGCTATCGAGAGAGCGGATCGTGATGGTAGTTGGGAATCGGCGGTTCCGCAAACAATCGAAAAATACAAAAGCCGGTACGTAACCGCTAACCGCCTGCGCCTGAAAACCCGTCAGCGGGCATAAGAACCGGTTCACATCTTCCAAGCGCGGAATGTGATCTGCATCCAGGCAAAGCGAATCGATTCCGCGCAAAAACGCGTCGTTCGCGTAGCGGTACCAGCGGGGTTTGATGCGTGTGTATAACCGCCGCCAAGCCTCTTGATTCGCCTCCGAATAGAGCTCGTATGGCTGTCGAATGAAGATTTGCCCGTTCTTCTGAGCCTGTTCTATAAACGGCGCCTGTGTGGTTGTGAGACCAGCGGCTTCCGTTACCGGCATGGTGGCTACTTCTCCGATCCGATTATACTGCTAAAGGCACCACCGCGAGGTGGGGCATACTGCGGCTCAAGGCCCCGTCTGGTCACCGCAGGCGCGCCGCCGAAATCGTCCCGCGGCATTCGCCGAAACCGATTCTGACGAAACCCTCGCGTTCGCAGTAGCCGCGGAGGATAATTTCGTCGCCGTCCTCGAGAAAGCTTCGCGTCTCGCCGTTGGGCAAGCGAATGGGCTCCGCGCCGTTGCGCGTCAGCTCCAGAAGGCACCCGCGTTCATCGTCGGCAGGACCGGAAACTGTACCGGTGGCGAGCAGGTCTCCTGATAGAAGATTGCACCCGTTGCTGGTGTGATGGGTCACCATCTGCGCCATCGTCCAGTAAAGATTCTTCGTGTTCGTTCGGCTGAGCCGCATGCATATCTGTTTTGATTGAATAAGAACTTCGAGAATCAAATCGATTGCGCCTTGTTTCGAATTTTCTCCAGATTCCAAATGCGGCAAAGTCGAAGATTGTTGATAAGCGGCGGTGCGAAACGGCGCGAGGGCCTCCAACGTCACCACCCAAGGCGAAATGGACGTGGCAAAACTCTTTGCCAGGAACGGCCCGAGCGGTTGGTACTCCCAGGATTGAATATCGCGCGCCGACCAATCGTTCAAGAGACAGAGCCCGAAGATACGCGACTCGGCGGATTGTATGGGAACCGGCTCACCGAGAGTGTTTCCTCCTCCAATGAAAAAGGCGACCTCCAGCTCGTAATCGAGTGATCGGCTGGGGCCGAAGACCGGAGCATCCATCGCCGATGTTTTGATCTGTCCATTCGGCCTGTGGATCGGCGCTCCGCTGATCACAATCGAGGAAGTGCGGCCGTGATAGGCAATGGGCACATATTTATAATTTGGCAGCAATGGATGATCTGGCCGAAACAGCCGCCCGACGTTGGTCGCATGATCGATCGAAGCGTAAAAATCCGTGTAGTCGCCGATTTCTGCCGGTACCTGCATCTCCACGGCATTCATTGGCACGAGAAATTCACTGAGCCGGCTCCGATTTTCCCTCCAATCGGTTGCATCTGCCCGCAAGGCGCGGCTCAGCCAGAGTCGAAGTTCCGACCAATGTGCCGGAGTCAACGCCAACAACTGATTGAGCGACTTCGACGAGCAAGCCTGTGCTGTTTCGATTGGCAACGGGCAGCGTTGAAGGTCCAAAATTTGATTTCCGATGGCCACGCCGATACGGCCCGGCCGGAACACTCCGAAAGGCAGGTTCTGAATCGGGAAGTCGGTCTGTGAATCATTCGCGGAATCGACCCAACTCCTCCATTTGGAGTCATGTGTTTCCCCGATTCGATAGGTCATAACCAGATCTCACAACCAGCCGAGCGCCTTGAGGTCTGCAATTGGTTCCTCAAAGGAGCAAGATCCGAAACTGATCGCAAAGTTCTGTCGCGCATCCCGAATTTGTGCGGTAGTGAGGTGGATCGAGCGCCAGCGGACAGTGGCGTCGCTGAATTCAAACGCATCGACTGCGGTGTCTTCAAGAATCGCACGGGCCTGGCCCTCTGAACCGCCGCTGTTCAGCACAACTGCTGTCAGGAATAGATTCACAAATCCGTGCATCATGCAGACGGGACCGTCGGGTTCGGGGGTCAGCCGATACACTCCGCGAAGGGGATGATGTAGCCCGGCCGTCGCTTTCCAGGGAACATTTGCTCGCTTGCAATTTGCGATAAAACCGATCAGCTCTCGAGAGTGCGGGAACGCGCTTTCGGTCACCCCACCCGCGCGGACTTTTGCTCTGACGTGATGGCGCGCCAATGTCGAGATGAGTTCATCCCCGTTCTCGCTTGCCGGTATTTCAAAGTATGTGATTGAGTTGGCCGGCAATCTTCCTACCGCTGCTTCAATCTCGGATGCTCGCGTGGCTTTCAATTCGAGCGCTTCGACATTTGGAATCGAGCTCTGTGCTATGCCGAGGACAGCCAACCGCATAGAAGATCCAGCAGCAAACGAGCCGAGTTCATCAAGCCTCGTTGCAGGCACGACAAAGCGGCCGAGAGCCCAGCTATACTCTCCATTTTTGTAGGCGTTATAGTTCCGCACCGCGCTCGCCATGTCCAATCCGGCGGGCGGGAACAGCCCCGCGTAATCGATCAGATCCGACAGCAACGCGCGAATAGCGCTCATTTAAAATGCTTCTTCAACCCCTGCCAGCATTCGAAATATTCGTGCTGCAGTATCTTGGTTTCCATTGCAAACTTTGTCGGGCAAACCACAAGCTGGGTTTCGAACATGAATGCGAGCGTGTTGTCGAGCCGCTGCGGTTTCAATTCGGCGTTGCTTGCGCGCTCAAACGTTTCCGTATCGGGCCCGTGTCCGGACATGCAGTTGTGCAGGCTTGCTCCTCCAGGAAGGAATCCTTCTGCTTTGGCATCGTACTCGCCCCGGATCAGACCCATGAACTCATTCATCACATTGCGATGGAACCACGGCGGCCGAAACGTATGCTCTGCTACCAGCCAGCGAGGAGGAAAAATTCCAAAATCCACGTTTGCCGTGCCCGGCACTGCCGTTGGCGCGGTTAGAACCGTATAGATCGATGGATCGGGATGATCGAAGGAGACCGTGTTAATGCAGTTAAACGTGGCGAGGTCGTATTTGTAGGGCGCGTAGTTGCCATGCCAGGCGACGACATCCAGCGGAGAATGATCGATATCTGCGGCCCAGAGGTTACCAAGAAACTTGCCGATGATTTGAAAATCGCCGTCGCGGTCCTCGAATGCTGCAACAGGGGCAAGAAAATCTCGAGGGCTTGCCAAGCCATTTGCGCCAATCGGTCCTAAATCCGGCAAACGGAAGTGAGAACCATAGTTCTCGCAGATGTATCCGCGAACCTCCGGCGTGAGCAGATCCACTCGAAATCTCAGTCCCCGCGGTATAAGACCGATCTCACCCGGGTTCAACTCGAGACTGCCAAGCTCGGTTGCAAAACACAAAGAGCCCAGTTGCGGAACGATCAATAACTCTCCATCGGCGTCATAGAAAAAACGGCCATCCATCGACCGATTCGCTACATAGAAGTGGATTCCCACACCTGTCTGGAACGACGGATCACCGTTGCCGCCCATGGTGACGATGCCATCGATGAAGTCGGTTGGTTCACTCGGTATGGGCAGCGGATTCCATCGAAGCTGGTTCGGAGTCGGCGCTTCGGTGAACGGTGCGCTGCTCATCAATCGATTCGAAATCCGCTCGAACGGTCGATGAGTCACCGAAGGCCGGATGCGATACGTCCATGTACGCCGGTTAGCGCCGCGTTGCGCAGTAAACGGACTCCCACTGAACTGCTCCGTGTAAAGACCTAGCGGGTTCTTCTGCGGGGAATTCTGACCTTTCGGTAACGCTCCTGGCACAGCTTCTGTTGAGAATTCATTGCCGAAACCTGGTTGATATTGCATCACAGATATGGGCATGCGACTCCTTTCCGAGGCAAGCAATCGCTGCCCGGCGGTTTGATTATGTCAAATGTTTCGAAGGTGCCAGGTATCTCACGCTGAGCCTGCTCGCCGGTCAGATGATAGCTCATGCGTATTCGACGCACGACCGGCAGCAGGCCGAAAACACAAATTCGGAGTATCGAGGATGACGCGGTCTTTTCAGTAGTAACCCCTGGTACCTTTGCCACCCTTGGGAATCCATTGAAGCGCGGCCGTGATTTCCAGGACATCGACTCAGCAGACGCTCCCTTCACACTACGGCGGAGGGTTCACCAACTCTCTCCCGAGGTGCCCTTGAAATTCACGACGATGGAAGCGTCTCTTTATGAGCAGGTCGCGGCGCCACGTTTCCGAACCCTCCTGCTGACCATCTTTGCCGGACTGTCACTTTGCCTGGCGATAGCTGGCGTTTATGGAGTGACAGCGTATGTTGTGGGCCAGCGATCGAATGAAATCGGCCTTCGGATGGCGCTGGGCGCGACACCTGGGAATGTACTTCGCCTGATTCTCAGGCAGGGCGTGGCTCTTGCCGTCGCGGGCATGGCGCTTGGGTTCCTGGGCTCACTAGCAGGAACACGTCTAATGACGAGCATGCTCTTCGAGGTAAAGCCGACCGATCCGGTTACCTACGCGGCTGTAGGCATCTTGCTGGGAATTGTTGTGTTGGCCGCGAGCTACATTCCGGCCCGGCGTACAGCCAGACTGGATCCGTTGATCGCATTGCGCCAGGAGTAATCACAAAAGTCCGGGAAAAAATATCTCCCATACCTTTCAACATCTTCGGCCATCCCAAGCCGCTGGCGCCGCACGCCCTCCCGCGAAACTCGTGGGCGTATGTCAACACAAGCGCAGATCGCCGCCAACCAGGCGAACGCACAACTGTCAACCGGCCCGACTACGTCGGTCGGGAAAGCCGCCGCCGCGCGCAACAACTTCCGTCACGGTCTCACTCCCCGCAGCGAATTCTGGGTGCTGCCCTGCGAATCGCAGACCGATTACCTCAAACTCCTGGCCGAATTCCAGCAGGAGCATCAACCCACAACTCCTACCGAAGAAGCGCTCGTGCAGGCCATGGCCGAGCACCACTGGCTCCGCCATCGCGCCATGCGCCTGGAAGAAGCCTGCTTCGACTTCACCACCGGCCAAATCATCGACGACCGCAAGCTCGCCCTCTACCTGCGCTACCAGACCACGCACGAGCGCGCCTTCCATAAAGCTCTGAACGACCTGCTAAAGCTAAGAGCCGAAAAGCGAAAAGCCGAAATTGGCTTCGAACGGCAAGAACAAGCGCGCGCCACTGAAATCCGCCGCCAGGAGCGCCACGAAATGAAAAAAGAACGCCACAAATGGGAAATTGTGCTCGCCCAATACAAAGTCGATGCCCAGCAGCTCCGTGATTTGAACCGCGATATGGCAGAATCCGAGCGTTTACTCGCAGAAATGAACCACGCACGTCAAGAAGCGGCCTGATCTTTGTGGGGCGGCTTGCTAAGCCGCGGCCGATTGGTAATCGGCCTCCTGTTTAGCGGAACACGGAGGCGGAAAAAGAGATAACGGAGAGCAGAGCCGAAGGGAAAATACCGAGAAACAGCACACCTGCGGCGCTGGCCCAGATGGCGATGCGCAGCGTCGCCGGGGCGGGCGCCAGTTCGCTAGTGGCAACGCTGGGCTCGTGCATGTAAACCGCAACGATGATCTTCAGGTAATAGTATGCGGCGATCGCGCTATTGATCAAACCGAGTACGGTAAGCCATATGAGATGCGAGCCGAGCGCCGCTTGGAATACGTAGAACTTGCCGAAGAAGCCGCCGGTGAGCGGAACACCGATCAGAGAGAAGACAAAGAGCGCCAACAGACCAGCGAGTAGTGGATCGCGGCGTCCGAGGCCCGCAAGATCTTCAATGCGGACATGCTTTTCGTTGCGCGCCGCGACATGGCTGATGACCGCGAACGCGCCGATATTCATGAGCGCATAGGCGGCCAGATAAAACATTGCAGCGGATACGCCGATGCTCGAGGCCGAGGCCAGCGCAACGAGCACGTA
>JAICIH010000111.1 GCA_025924475.1 Bryobacteraceae bacterium | reverse complement strand
TCGGCAAACAACCTTTTGCAAATCGCTTCGCCCGCGTCAATTGCCGGTGCAACCGGCTATAACGTGTACGTTTCGAGCACCACCGGAACGGAAACGTTGCAAAACGCTTCGCCCATCGCTTTCGGCGCTGCTTGGCTTCTGCCGACGTCGGGCCTGATCTCCGGCAGCGCGCTGCCCACCGCAAACTCAACCGGCCGCGTCGCAACCGTGAGCTGGACGCCGCAGGGCGGTTCGTCGGAAAAAGTGCTCGATCTCGTGTCGCAGGCCGCGATCGTCTTCCTGGAGCCGACGGCCGGGGCGAATCTCGGCGGCGTCACGGCCATCTCGATCGCCGTCAGCGACGTGCAGACGCCGCTCGAAGCGTTTTTCGCCGGGTAAACAAGATGCCTACAGCATCACCTACGGAGCAGATAATGGATTGCCCCATCTGTAACCTTAAATCGCCGCGCTATTTCGGACTGGCGTACGCCAAGCGCCCGGAGAGCGAACATTTCAGCCGCGATCTCGCTTGTGATCTTGCTCTGTGGAAGTCTTTCTCCTCGCGCTTGCCGACCCTTGCTCACGCAGTCTCGCATGTTATCCAATTGCGTCCCCAGAAACAGATGATCGGGTCTGACGCAGGCTCGGTTGTCGCAATGGTGACAAACCTTCAGCCCTGGAGGTATTGGGCCAAAAGCCAACTCCCAACTTACGCGATGAGCTTTGAATCGCCGGCCGCCGCCGGAAGCGACCATGTCGCCGTACCCGCTCGGGTCTTTAACACCAATCCAAATCCAACATCGATCTGTTTTCTCTACTCGAGACCACAGTTTTTCAGCCAGAGTTTTGCGCTGAGACAATCCAACGCATCTCATTCCGCAAAATCTGCCGCGACCATCCTTTGCGAGCGCTGGACATCTTACGTAGAACGTTATGCCGCATTGCTCGCAAACGCGTGGTATTCCCTTGTTAGGCTGTTCGTCAGGCATACGAGACCTCCTCACAGGTCTTTATGTACAGGGGTGAGCTGGCATTCGTCGTGCCCGTTCATCCCGCATCTATTTTCACCGAGGGAACTGCAACATGTCTAATGCTCTCTTTCCCTCTGCTGTGCGTGGTTTGACATACACCGTACTCAAGACGCCTGAGTTTTCGACGATCGTACAGAAAGCGCCGAATGGCTACGAAACGCGCATCCCGCAGTACCAAAACCCGATCTGGCACTTCACGCTGATTTACGACTATCTGTACGACACATACCGAAGCCCCAACAACACGCAGGCGTATGCACCCTACACCGACCTGCAATATCTGTTGGGGTTTTTCGCCATGAATCGCGGCCAGGCGAGCGATTTCCTGTTTCTGGACACAACCGACTACGCGGCAGTGGGCCCGCTCGCCGGCAATTGGCAGCCCGGGCTTGCGTATGCGGTCGGAACGGTCATTATCGATCCGAAAGGCCACGCGCAGCGAGTGAATGGCGCGGGCATCTCCGGAACCAGCCAGCCGTTCTGGAACGATGCGGGCGGAACGACGGCCGACAACACGGTGAGCTGGCTCGATGTGGGCTTCGCTCCGCAGGGCTATGTAAACGAGCCGGCTCCGCTTGCGGTCGTGACGGATGGCCTCGGCAATTACTATTCGCCGCTGCAGCGGTCGATCGCGGGACTGTACCAGGAAGACGTCACGGATCTCGTGCCGAACACGCTGCAGGTGTTTGGATCCGGCGCGCCGATCTCCGGCTACCAGGTGCGCGGTCCGGGCCTCGCGGTCCCCGGCGCCGCCTATGCCGGCTTGTATTTAAGCTGGGGCGCGGCGCAGCCTCCGCAACCGGTCACTGCGACGTTCCAGTTTTACTTCCGGGTCCGGTTTGAAACGGATACGCAGGATTTTGAGCGCTGGGCGCAAGGTTTATGGACAATTGGAGGCGATAACAGCAAAAATGGTTCGGGAATGCTAAAACTCCGCACGTCGCGGCCGGTTGCCGCGTGATATCGCCATGAAGCGGGTCATCGGCGGCACGGGCAAGGACACTACCGCGCAGGTGCTCGCCTGGCTGCAGAGCGCCGCGCCTCTGCCGCTCGCGAATCTCTACCTGATCGGCGAAGCGGACCATCCGCAGGCGCTTCGGCTTACTGATTGGGAGGCGCCGCTTTCCTGGCCGATTGTCGGAACTTTCATACCCTCCGTCATCCGCCGCGGAACCGTATCGAGCAAAATCGGCCTCGAGGTCGAATCGCTCCAGATCGACTGGTCCGCGAAAAATCAGGACTATGGCGTGACGATCCAATCCGCCAGCCCGTATCAACTCGCGCGAATGGGCTACTACGACAACTGGCCGGTGCGCGTCTGGACCTGCTATATGCCGACGCCGGGAGACGCGAACACCTTCGGCTGTTCGGAATTGTTCGGCGGCCGAGTCGCCAACATTACCGTTAGCCGCGGCCTGCTGACCTTCAAGGTGAATTCGTTCCTCGATATCGTGAACCAGAAAGTGCCGACGAACGTGATCGAACTGCTGAACACCGCCGCGGCCTACCAGGGCGCCAGTCCCCCCAAAGGTTTTTCGCAAATTCCGCAGTTCGTCGTCGAAGAAGGCAGCTCGAACAACGTCGTCGTCGGCTATCAGGTGTCGCCGAATCCGGGTGGCATCCTCGACGACAATATCGCGCGCGGCGGTTTTCTCGTTTTCAATACGGTTACGACCGGCGACGGATCGACGCTCGGTGGCGTGTGGAGCGCCATTCAACAAAACACCGCGGTTAACACCGGAGGCAGCGATGGCGGTGGCGGGCGCTACAACCAATTCATCCTGTATTCGTCGCTTCCCTGGCCGCCGCAATCCGCGCAGGACAGCTTCTATATCTCCGGACCAAGCCCAATCAACAAAGCGGACGGGGATTACTACGGCTTCCCTTACGTTCCGGCGCCGGAAATTGCGGTGTGAAAACTGCATGACAGAGCTAGAATTCAGAGCAGCCATCGTCAAAGAGGCGCGTTCCTGGGCGGGAACGCCTTACCTGTTAGGCCAGAGGGTCAAGGGCGTGGGCTGTGACTGCGCGACGTTGATACTGGCGGTCTATCAAGCTGTCGGCATCGTGCCTCCGGATGAAGGAGCGCACCTGCTCTCGCAAGACTGGTGGCACCACACGACCGAAGAACGCTACAAACTGCGCGTGGTGCGCCATTCGACGAAGACGGTCGAAGCGGTCACCTACCGCACGCTGGACGCCAAGGCCGGCGATATCGTCATGCTGCGGACGCCCGGCAGCAAACTGCACAATCACGGCGGCATCGTGCTCGAACGCTGGCCGTGGCTCATCCACGCGATCGCACCCAAGGCAGCGGTCGTCGACGCGTCCCGCGATCCTCTCTGGGCTTTCCAGATGGTCGAGGTCTACTCGGCCTGGGAGAAATACAGCGCAGGCGCAGAAACCGCATGATCGGAAAATCCAGCCAAAGCCAGGTGCGACCCGTCGCGCTCGGCGCAACCCTCCAGTCTTCCGTTTATGGCGCGACGATTCCCGTCATTTACGGCCGCGCGAAATCCGCGCTCTATTTGATTTGGGCCGCGAACCTGCGAAAAGTCGATGGCGGCGGCAAAAAAGGGAAAGGCAAAAAAGGGAAAAAAGGCAAAAGCTCGCCGCAATACGCGCAGAACGTCGATTTCCTACTCGGCCATAACCCGATTCAGACGGTGCTGCAATTCTGGGAAAACCAGAACACCAAGCTGCCGCTGAACTTCATCAAGCACACCGGAGGGTTAACGGTAGCCGATGCGGAGTTCTATGCCGTGATCGGAGTGACGGCCGGAGACAGCTATTTCTTCAGAGTCGACGATTACGGCGGGCCTGGCCCTCAGGTCCTTACTGGAAGCTGGGAAGTTCCCTGTTGGAACACGGCCTATATCGGACCCAACCCGACGCGCTCGGCTTCGTTCCGGTATTCGCCCGCCACTTATCGCTGGACGCCGGCGCAGGGCAACGTGGTCACGTTCGATCCGGGCAGCAGTCTCCAATTCGGCGGCAATATCTATTACGCCCAATTGTGGCCGACTGGCAGCGCGTCCTATGGGAAAGGCGGCGCGGGAACCGCAGTGCCCGCCGGCGCGTTGAAGCTCACCTTCGAATCCGTGTTGGGCGATGGCCCGGAATTCGTGGGAAACGATCAGACTACCGGACAACCGCTCAACCAGCAACAGATCCTGTATCCCATGTACGTCGGTCTGGGCAGCCCGGAGCTGGACATGGGATCGTCGACCAATATCCCCGATATTCGTTGCGAAGTGCTCGGCGCTTACCCGATGTACGCAACCGGCGATGCCGAGTTCGGCGACATGCTGGAAGATATCGTCGCGCAGGGGCTTTCCCAGGCGGGCGCGGCGGTGCAATACCAGATCGACGGCAACGGCAATATCGTGGTGCTCAACGGCCCCGATCAGGACCCTATCCAGGAGGTGCTTTTCAAGCTCGACGAGAAACTCGGCATTGTTCCTGATCCGGTGTTCACGACCCCGCCCTTCACCAAAGTGCAGCGCGGTCTCGGCGCGTTCGACTTCCCGGGCCCCATCCAGATGAAGCACTGCAGCGCCATTGAGGCGTTTACTCAGGGACCGGTTCACTTCGACCAACCGAATACCGCCGGCAACATTCTGGTGGCGCTCGCGAGCGGCCACCCTGGCTCAATCACCGACAGCGCAGGCAACACCTGGAATCAAGTGTTTCCGTCCGGCCTGAATTTCCAGGCATGGTACGCGACCAATATCGCCGCATTTACCGACAATGCCGTGAATATCCCCGGTCTCGACTTCGGCTGGTCGGTAAGTGTAATGGAGCTTACGGGCGTGGACGCGTTCGACGGATTATCGATAGCAACTCTCAACCCAGACGGTTCGCTTTCGGCTTCGGTCACCACCACGAACGCCGGCGGCCTGCCTGCCTTGTTGCTCGGCTGCTCCTTCTCGAACATACAGGTCGGTTTACAGGACCCGGGAACCCCTCTCTGGGAAACGCTCTCGCTCGATCAATACGCGGACGGGCACAAGAGCGTCGTTCACCAGTTAATCCAGAGCCGAACCGTTTATTCGCCGGGTCCAGTGAATCTGACGCTCGGTCCTCAGAACGCTTTCCCGAGTCAGGCGGACGGCTGTGCCGTGCTGGCGTTCAAGGCGACGCAACCGAGTCCCTGGCCGCGCCCGCTCGGCAGTTTGCTCGACACCGCCACGCTCAATCACGCGCGCCGCCAGTGCCGCGCTTTCGGACTGTATGGTTCGCTCGTGATGGATTCGCAGCAGAATTGCAGCGACTGGATGCAGGCGCTCTATGACGCGATGAACACCGCACCGGTATGGAGCGGCTTCAAACTCAAGAGCATCCCCAGAAGCGAAGTGAGCTTCGCCGGCAACGGCATGACCTATACGGCCTATACCGCCGCGGGGCCGCGCTTCCGGCTACAGGCAGCCGACTTTATCACCGCCGAAGATCAGCCGCTCGTCAATGTGGAGCGCGCCGCGCGCACGGATGTCCCGAACATCTTGCAATTCCAATTGCCGAATCGCGACAGCGACTACAACGATGTGATCGTGTCGCAGCCGGAAACCGGTTCGATCGCGCTGTTTAGCCCGCGCAAGGATTCCCCGAAGCAGATGCGTATGCTTCAGGACCCGTCGGTCGCGCGCAAACTCCTGGACGTGCTCGTGCGTGAACAGAATTATGTGCTGAACACGTATAAGTTCACGCTGCAGGCGAAATTCAAGCTGTTGGAGCCGATGGATCTGATTACCGTTCCCGATCCGCAAACCGGCCTCAATACCGACGCGGCCGGGAACGATATCTCGATCCCGGTGCAGCTGACTTCCATACAAGAGAGCGACAAATACGAGTTGCAGTGCGAAGCAACGCCGTTTATTTACGGCTGCCACGCGCCGCTCGATCTTCCGGTCACGACAGGAACGCGCGCGCCTGTTCTGACGGGCGTTTCGGCCGGGGCGATCAACGCGCCCATTATCTTTGAGCCGCCGCCGCGACTGATCGCGCAACAAAACCAAGGCGAAATCTGGACCGTCGTGAGCCGCGCCTTCGTGGCCGCGCCCACCGCGGCGCCCGTGCCTACGACCGCGGCCGGCGGCAGCCTGGCTCCGGGCGTCTATTACGTGATGGTGACCTATGTGAACGCCATCGGCGGCGAGAGCCTGCCATCGCCCGAAAGCGCCGCCATTACGGTCACAGCCGGCCAGGAAATCGTGGTACCCAGTCCGCCAGCCGCTACGGGCGTAACGGGCTGGAACGTCTACATCACTCCCGTTGGAGGGGTGCAGGGGTCTGAATCGAAGCAGAACAGCACTCCCATCGCGATTGGCACGAACTACACCCAATCCGCCGTTGTCGTGCCGGGCATTCCACTGCCGCAGAATAACTATGCCGGATCGGCCGTTTATCTCTCGACGGATGGGGGAAACAGCTACAACCAGGTCGGAATGACCGCGCAATCGGCGATTACGGGCGTCACGGCGGCGGACTGGCCGGCCGCGGCGGATCCGGACACGGTGAACAATCTCCTGCTCGACCTAACCGAAAGCGCCGGAGCGCTCCAGTCTTACGCAACCATTGACGAGGATAACTTCGTATATCCCTGCTATGTCGAGGGCGGCGGGCTCGCTTTCGTTCCCTACGAGCTGATGAGTTACGCGGTTGCCACTCTCACGACCGCGTATCATTACACGCTCAGCGCCACGTCCCCCAATTATCTGCGCCGCAGCCTCTACGGCTGCCCGATTGTCGGATCTGGCGTCGATCATCCGCTCGGCAGCCGCTGGGCCTTTCTCTCCCCAACCGGCGCGGGCATCTTCAAAATCGCCATGGATCCGCTCTGGATTGGACAGACCCTCTATTTCAAGTTCCTGCCCACCAATGTGTTCGGCGGCGGCCAGCCGGCGCTTTCCGATGTGACCGCCTATCCCTACACACCCATTGGCGTTGCGGAAAATCAGAATCCGAATGTGGTCAATTACACGCAGACTCCTTCGGTCGCGCTTTCGCGCAGCGGCCTCACCATCTCAATGGTCGCCGTCAACGAGCAGTTTCCGTCGAACACCGCGCACTACAACGCGCGCACGGTCACCATTCCCTCCTTCACCCAGACTTATTACGTCACGATCCAAGATCCCGGCTACCGCGGCGATGTGGGCGCAAACAACACCACGCTGCCGATCTTTGCCGAAACCACGCAGGACAAGGCCGGCAAGGCGGGGTATGTGTATATCGGGTCGGTGGGCCCCACGCCGCAGGGTGACGTGTATACGCCGGGAGGTTGGCCGCCTCCTTCCACGTACCTTGTGAATGGCACTTAACCATGCCCGTCCCTCGTGTAATCAACCTTAACGATCTGACTCCCGCCGCGCCGGCCGGTGGCGTCAACGTCAAGTGGCAAGGCGACAACCTCGATCCGCGCAACGTATCCGCCTATACGCTTGCGACTGGAGGCGCGGTCGTTAAAACCGCCAGCTATACCGCCGTGGCGGCAGACGACAAGGTGCTGCTCTCGTTCAATAGCGCGACGGCGGTCACGCTGACGTTGCCCGGAACGCCGCCGTCGCCAACCTGGTCGATCTTCGTCGAGAACATAGGCGCCGGCGCTCTCACCGTCAGTCCCAATGGCAAGCAGATCGACGCCAGCACGAGTTCTCTGACGTTCCAGACGATACAGGGCGCTTACATCACGACCGACGGCACGAATTATTTCACTGAGCGAAACAACGCGAGCGCTCCCTACCATGTGGTTTGTTTCTTCCCGAGCCTCTTCCAGCCCAACGACATCGCCGGCATACTCGCCATACCCGATGGTCTTCCCAACGGCGTGACCTTTCCTGGCAACTTTGCCGGCTCGCGAGGGCGCTGTGAAAACGGTCCGCTTGCCAATGTCGTCATTGCGGTCTGGAAAAACATCGCGCAAGTGGGAACCGTAACCATCACTTCGGTCGGCCCTGGCGGCTTTGTTTTCGCGACAACCGGCGGCGCGCCCGTCTCTCTGGTAGGCGGCGATTATCTCATTTTTCGGATGCCGGCCACCGCCGACGCGCAACTCCAGAATTGGAGTTTCACCCTGGCGGGAACTCGCTGACATGGGATACAGCCACGTTCGCGCCATCACGATCGACCATACGCTCGTTTCAAACACCGATCAGGTCAATTATCCGTTGGCGTTCTGGGGCACGCTCTCTTATCTCGCGACCGTCGCCAATGGCGGCAAGGTCACCAACAGCAGCGGCTTCGACATCATTTTGGCGAGCGACAACCGCGGGATGAATATACTCGACTTCGAGCGGGTCATTTATAAGCCGACAACCGGCGAAGTTGAAATTTGGGTGCGGATTCCGCTGCTTTCCCATACCGTGGATACGGTCATTTACCTTTTGTATGGAAATCCCTCGGTCACGACCGACCCCTCGAATAAAACAGCGGTTTGGGATTCCCATTTTGAGGCCGTGTGGCACTTTGGCGACGGCGTCACGCTCGATTTAACCGACTCGACCGGCAACGGCCACACAGCCACGAACGTTGGCGGGTGTACCGCTGCCGGCTTCGGCGTGACAGGGGCGCCGATTGACGGATGCGTCAAGATGAGCGGCTCGGCGCAATATCTCGACCTGGGCAATCCATTCAATTACGTGCCAGGCGCGGGCCTCTCCGTCGAGCTGGTGCTCGGCACGGGCGCGAGCGGCGGCGGCTCCCTGCTCGGGAACGTGCCCGTGACCTCATCGGCGCTCTTCGGCCAGCCGCCCATCGTCGGACCGGTCAACGGATATCTCGTCACCTTCCAGAGCGGCGTGAATGACGATTTTGCCGTGTATAAAGGCGCCGCCGAGACCGATTGCACACTGCCTCCAGGCACTAATAGCTACGCGCTGCACGGCTACGACGGCGTAAACGTAAAGTTTGAGACAGGGAGTTTCTCAGGGCTGGGCACACACGCGGTCAACAATCTCCCCAAGGCCAACGCGATCGGCCTCTCGACCGACAACCTGCGCCTGGGCGCTTTCGTTACTCAGGGAGGATTTGCCTACTTCAACGGCGCAGCGGCTGAAATGCGGATCTCAAACATCATGCGTTCGAGCGATTACTTTCTTACGCAGCTGCATAATTTCAATCGCGTCGCCTTTACTTTCTACACCATCGGCCCGGACATCAATCCGCGGCCGCCGTTTGTGTATGTCATCACGTAATTGAGGCCGGCGAACACGCCAACTCAAATGAAACTTATTCAGGCTCTCCTGATCGGAGCGGCCGCGCTCGTGTGCGCGCATGCCGCCGTGCTTCCGCCGTGCCACGGCGATCCCACCTATGACGACACCCCGGCGCTCGCGCAGGTGATCGCCAATTCGAACTCGAGCACATGGACGATCTACCCGGGAAAGGACTGTTATGTGCATTTCTCCGGAGCGACCGGCTTGCCGGCCGGCACGCATCTGAGCGGCACGCGCACGAGCGCCGTGCTGCATCTCTTTGCGCCGACCGACAATCTGTTTTCGATCGGGAAGCCCGACATCACGCTCGAAGACCTCACGCTCGACATGCCGTTCACGACGACCACGGGCTATCACGGCGTCCTGATCTGGGTGAACGCGCAAGGGTTCCAATTGCTGCACTGCAAGATCGCGTCTTCGGCGAAAGGCGGTTCGACCGGAACCGCGCTCTGGGCCTGGAATTCCGACGTGACTATCGAGCGCAGCGATTTCAGCGATTTCAGCGGCCAGATTTTTATTACGGCGACGCCGGGGAAGTCTCCTCACGTCCGCATCATCGGCAACCAGCTCCACGACAACAACGCGGTAGGCGGCAACGCGCTGGCGCTTGCCTCCGATAGCCCCGCGACCAAGTCGGACATCCCCTCGACGATTGAAGGCAACTTCATTTGGAACATCGCCGCGTCGCCCACTTCCACCGGCCAGAACGGCAATGGCGTCGATTTGGACCACGCCAATAAAGTGACGTTGCGGGGCAACTGGTCGAAAAATACACGATTTTCGTGTTTTCGTGCATTTTCGTCCGACAGCCTGCTCGCCGATGCGAACCACTGCATCGACGCCGGCGAGATCGGCGGTTACAGCGAGTTTTCGAGCCAGCATAACCAATGGATCGGCAACTATTTCGAAAACAGTAAGTCCGGTTGCCTGAGCCTCACCAATTACGACCAGGGCGGCGAGCTGCACACGGCGATCGGCAATCACATGGTCGGTTGCGGCGGCGCGGGCATCCATGCCGAGGCGAGCACCGTCCTCGAAGGCAACACGATCGACCAGGCCTCGACCGGTATTGTGGTCGGCTACGGCGCGTTCGGCCAGCACTTGCTGGTCCACGGCAATATCATCCTCGACACGAGCGGCACCAAAACCGTCCGCGGCATCGGCATCGAAGCGAATACGGGCGGCGACATGGAAATCGACGGGAACCTGATCGAGCTCGCGGCGCACCGGATCGAAGGGATCGCCTGGGGCGCGCTCGCCGCGAACGGAGTTCTCCCGAAAACGGTGGTGATCCGCAATCAGAGCATCTCGTTCGAGAACTTGGGAATCGCCGCCGACACCAGCTCCGTGATTTGTCCGGATTGCACGGTGGGCCCGGTGTGCGCGGGCGGTGGTTCGGGCGCTTTCGCCAAACGCCTGAACGGCGCGTGGGTGTGCAATTGAGATGCTGCTGCAGCTCCATCCGCCCATTTGGGTCGTGACGCCCAAAGGCCGCGGCCTGGCCGTTCTCGTGATCGATTACGGTCCGGACCACGACCTGCTCTGGACGGTTTTCCAGAAGGAAAAGGGCGAGTGCTGGACGTGGGGAAACCGCGACATCCGCGCGGATCCAAACGTCACGCTCGGCCTCAACGTAAGCAAAGAAATGGAAGTCTAATGAACTTTATCCAATCCCTCGTTCAGATCACCAAAAATGTTCTGAAGATCGGAGCGCAAACCGTGCCGGTGATTGTCTCCGCCTACGACCCGCCGCTGGGTGCGCTGATCGGCACAATCGTGCAGTCCGTCATGACTGTCGAAGCCAAAGGCGCCGCGTCGACCGACGCGAAACGGGAAGCCGCGCTCTCCATCGTGCAGGCTGCCATGCCCGCGATTGAGCAGATATTCACCGCAAACCTGAAAGCGATTCAGAATCCCGATCTGTTCGCATTGGGCGTCGGCAAGCTGCAGGACGGCCTGGTCGATATCTTCAATTCGACCGGCCAGAACACGAAGCCGGCAACCGCGGCCGCAGCCTAATTCCCTTTTCCGGGAGGAATGCCGCGCGCTTCCTCCCGGGGTTACACTATAAACCGTCAATGAACGATCATCAAGCCTTGAAGCCGATGCTCCGCGAGAACGAGGGGGAAGTACCGCATCTCTATCTCGATTCAAAAGGCTTTGTGACCGCCGGCGTCGGGCATAAATTCGCGACGTGCGCGGCGGCGGCCGCGGTAGACGGATGGGTCGACCGCATCACCCGGCAGCCGGCCACGCTCGCGCAGATCCAGGCTGACTGGACGGGCGTGAATCGGGCGAAACCGGCGCTCGCCGCCGCGCGCTACGCGGCCTGGACGAAACTCGATCTGGCGCACGATGCCATTGAACAATTGCTCGATCGCGATATTGCGGAGAAAGAAACCCATCTGCGCCTGGCCTTCCCCGGATACGACAGCTATCCCGCGCTGGCTCAGGACGCGTTGCTCGATATGGCCTTCAATCTCGGCGTGAACGGCCTCATCATGAAATTTCCGCACTTCCGCACGGCCGCTCTCCAATCCGACTGGTCAACGTGCGCCGCGCAGTGCGAACGCAGCGCGCCCGTCAGCCCCGAACGCAACGCGCTCACGCGTTCTCTGTTCGAGCAGGCGGCGCTGGTCCTCGCGTAAACGCCGCCATACAAGCAACAGAATCACGAGACAACCCGGTCATTCTCTGCACATGGGCGATAGATTGCCCTTTTTGTAAGAGGCGCACCGCTATTAGCCGCGCTCTGTCTTGCTCTGTTTCGCCACCGCCACTCGGCATACTCATCCCCTCTCTCCTTCCACGCTCCACGTTCGCGTTCGCGTAGTGCGCATCGCACCGCGTAGCATAATTACATAAAGATAGCAGATTACTCTTGTTATCTTTTAATCATTCCACTAAACTGGAGCTTGGAAGCACTCGCACAGCCTACAATCGGACTCATGTCCAGTAAAAAGGCCATCCCCAAACCGCCTCAGGAAAAAGCCACTCTGATCGTGCGCGTTGAAAAAGAACTCAAGCGTGAAATCAGGCGCGCGATCGCCGAAACGGACGAATCCCTGCAAGCCTTTGCGGTGCGAGCGCTCCGCATGTTGTTAGCGGCCGAGCGCGGCCGCAAACGAAAGGAAACCTAAATGGCCAGCAGCAGCAACCGCAATCCCTCCCAAAACCCTACCGAGCGCGGCAAAGCAATCACCACCGCGATCTCAACCAAGACGTTCTCCGAAAAGGCTGTGAAGTTCGAGGAGCAGTTTAACCGCTTGATTCCTCATGCGATCAGACGGAGCCAACTCCTCACAGGGCAGCGCGTTGTGGGGCTGCTCGTGAACCTGTGGATGCAAAGTGAGAGCGTCCGCGAGTGCCTGCCGTCGACGATTCTCAATGCGGCGGCGCTCGCCTGCGCGGTCGGACTGGAGTTCAACAATGCGCTCGGCCAGAGCTACATCATTCCGTACGAAATCAGCCGCAAGATCGGCGGTCAATGGATCAAGCGCAAAGAAGCCACCTGGCAGGCGGGCTATCGAGGGCTGCTCACGCTCGCGCAGCGCAGCGACAAGGTGGAAGTGCCTTACGCGCAACTGGTGATGCCGGATGACTTTTTCGACTACGAGCACGGCACCAGTGAGTTTCTGCGCAACAAACCCGCCCAGCGCGACCCGCACGCGAACATCGCCGACGAGTTCACGCACGCTTACTTTTACGTGAAGATGCGCAGCGGCTATTACAGTTTCCACGTCATGGCGCGGGAGGATGTGCTCGCGATCCGGGACAAATCGGCGCAATCGGTGTTCGATGATGAAGGCAATCCCAAGCCGTCCAGTCCCTGGAATAAATTCGCGGGCGAGATGATCCGCAAGACTCCCACCAAACAGCACCTTAAATACCTCGATCTCACTTCCCATCTGTCGATGGCGACAGGCCTGGACGATCAGGCCGAGGCCGGGGCGGCGCAGGACGTGGTGATCGACTGGAAGGACTATTCGACCGAGGACGTGGATAACGACAAGAAGCCGCAAACGCAGGGCTACGGACCGGGCGAGAGCAAACAGACAGCCAAACAGCCAGATGGTCAAACAGCCAGACAGCCAAACGGCCAGCAACCGGAGCAATCCGAACCGCAGCCGGCGGGGCCATTGCCCGGCATGTTCGAGGAAGAGCCGCCGCATGACGACACGCGCTCGATGACGGCGGACGACACCAAGGGGCCCTTCTCGAACGATATGTTCTATCCCGAGGAGTACGAGTCGCTGTTTGAAGACGCCAAGCGCAACGGCCACTGCCAGAATAAGGCGCAGTTCGGCGCGCTCGGCGGGCGCTGGAACGCAACCAAGGGCGAGTTCGTGAAGTTCGTCAGGAGCCCCAAATGAGGCATCAACATCAAGCTTGACGGTGTCCCGAAAATCCCTGGGACGCTGTTTGATATTTCAACCCAAACCCTATAAAACCCTATAACCCAACCCAAATCAGGAGAACGCGATGCAACAACAGATGGATCTGACGGAGCCGCCGGACGCCGGCGCTCTGGACTACGTAATGGCAAGACCCAAGAAAACGAATCTGTTCAGCTTTCCGGGCGGTGCCGATCGCTGCGCCTACTGCCACATTCTCGGGCACGCGGCGGAGGATTGCGCGGAGCGGATGATGGCCGAGCGCGCGGCCAACGCCCTGGCCGCTACTCAAATCCCCTCCTCAAATGAGGGAGGAAAACGGGTAGTTGCGGCGCTCGAACCCGCGCCAAACCCTGGCCATCGCGCAATTGAGCCGATTGTGCTGCCGAAGCTGGTCGCGCCCATCGGCGTCTCCAAGTCGATGCTGCGCGCCCTGGAGTGCCCGACGTTCTTCGTGGGCCAGTATCTGCAGCGGGTGGCCGAAGCCGAGCATTTTCTCGCGCGGACGGGCAAGGAATTTCACGCCTGGCGGCAAGCCTACACGAACCACCTGGTCGACATCCAGATGTGGCGGGATCCGGACTTCCAGGCCCGTTACCTCGAAACGGAAGTATTGAGCGACGACGCCCGGAAGCTGATTGCGCGCGACGACTTCGCGATCGATCCCGACTCGGTGTACGGCTGCGAAGTGTTTCTGTCGATCGACCGCGAGTTCCGGCCGCTCGAACACGAGATCGGCAACCCGACGCCCGGCCGCCTCAGCGGCGATCCGCGATTCCTCGCGTCGGGAACCATCGACCTGCTGCTGCTCGAAGACAACGGCCGCAAGGCCACCATTCGCGACCCGAAATCGGGATTCTCCACAACCGGCGTCACCGATACCGAGCCGCCCGTCTACGCGGCGCTCGTGATGCTGCACTTTCCGCTCGTCCAGGAAGTGAACTTCGTGTGGGATTTCGTCCGGAGCTCCGCTGTGCGGCGAACGAGCTACACGCGCGAGGATCTGTCCTGGATCGAGGATCTGCTGCTGCAGAAGGATCAGCTTAAGAATGACCTGGTACGCGGCTACAACGACGGCGAGACGCTCGATGCGAACCCGTTCAGCGGCCTATGCCCCTACTGCCAGTTGACCTGCCCGCTGCGGCCGCGGTGGGAAGCCGGCGAACTGGCGCTCGCCGCGCCTCAGACCCGGTTGGACGCCATTCGCCTCGCGCAGCTCGTCAAGGTCTGCGAAGACGTGATCGGCCGCGCGAAGACCCTGGTCGCCGGCTGGCTCGATCAGGAGCCCTCCATGCGGCTCGAGCTCGGCGCGGGGTGGGAAGCGACACTGCGCGTCAGCGAAACCAAGAGCCTGCCGCTCTACGAGGCGCTGCACGCGCTCGGCCTGGATTTGATCGATCTCAGCATTCTGCCCGCGGACGCCCAGAAGATGGTCGCCGACCACCGGCCGGAATACACGCCCCAGTTCGATGTGCCGCTCGCGCAACTGACCCTCGGCGGTCTCAACGGATTCGCCAAAACCAAGAAATCGCGCAAACGCGGCAACGCCGGCGGTGTCTCGCGAGAAAATCTGAAT
>JAICIH010000110.1 GCA_025924475.1 Bryobacteraceae bacterium | reverse complement strand
CACCTGGCGACGGCCGATTTGAATCACGATGGCGCGATCGATATCATCACGTCAACCGACCGGGGGACGTTTATTTTCTGGAACGAGATGCATCAGAGCAAGAGATCGCGTAAATAGATTTCGCTCTGTTTGAGCTTTTCCATGACGACATCGGGTTTCGCGCCCGTTTCGACGGCGTAGTTTTCCAGTGGCAGCGCCTTGGCGGCGGTGAGAATCTTTTTCCAATCGAGCGTGCCTTCGCCGACGGCGAGGCCGATTTTGCCGTCGCGCACGTCTTTGACATGAATTGAGAAATAGCGATCGGGATGGCCGGTGAGATATGCGATTGGATCTTTGCCGGCGACGACAACGCTGCCGATATCGAGTTGGAATTTGACTAACGAAGGATCGGTTCCCGAGAGCAGCACGTCGAAAGGAATTACGCCGTCCATTTCTTTGAATTCGGTAGGGTGGTTGTGATAGCCGGTGAGGATGCCATCGCGTTTGGTTTTACGGCCTAGTTCGTTCAGGTGATCGGCGTGCCACTTCCAGCCATCAGCGGATTTGGTTTGGCTCGAGAGAGATTGGCAGACGGCGCTTTTGAGGCCGAGAGCATGGGCGATTTCGATAGTTGGACCGTAGTTTTCATGCAGGTCGGCCCAAGAAAAATGGCAATTCTGGCAGCCGAGGCCGGCTGCATCGAAGGATTGGCGGACCTCTTTGCCGGTTTTCGAGGTGACCTTGGGAAGCCAAACGTAGTCGATCAATTGATAACCGAAGCCGGCGACGGTGCGACAGGCGGCGTCGAAATCCTGGGTGAGCGCGGCGTTGATATCGTAGCTTTGAAAGCCGAGTGGGAGATTCAGGGGAAATGCGTTTAGACGGGCCGCGGCAAGTGCGGCTCCGCTCCGGATCCAAAACTGTCTGCGTGAAAGCGCGGCCATATATGGCTGAGTATCGTATAGTCCCCGTTTTGCTGGCGACTTTGCTAGCGACGAAGTTGTATGCGGCGAACGAGTATGTCGATGCCAAAAAATGCGCGGCGTGCCATCCGAAAATCGCTGCAACATACCGGCAGACCGGAATGAGCCGGTCGTTTTACCGGCCTTCGGCGACGGCGAATACCATCCAGGACTTCACTCATGCGCTCTCCGATACGCATTATTCGATGATCGAGCGCGATGGCGCGTATTATCAGCGGCGCTGGCAGATCGGTTTCGGCGGGAAGGAAACCAATGTCGAAGAATCGAAAATCGATTATGTGATCGGTTCCGGGACGCATGCGCGCTCGTATTTTCATCGCATGGCGAGCGGCGCGTTTATCGAGCTGCCGCTCGGATGGTACGCCGAGAAGGGCGGGTCTTGGGGGATGAGTCCCGGGTTCGATTCGCCGCATCCGCCGACGCGGCGTTTTGTTTCCTACGAGTGCGTGTTTTGCCATACGGGGATTCCGAAGATTCCGGCGGGACATGATGCGCCGGGAAGCGATCCGATCTTTGCGGGCGATTTACCGGAGGGGATCGATTGCCAGCGCTGTCACGGGCCGGGCGGCAATCATGTGCGGCTGATGCAAACGCCGGGCGCAAAGCCGGAGCAGATACGCGCGAGCATCGTGAATCCAGCTCGGCTTGCGCCAAAGCTGCAGATGGATCTTTGTATGCAATGCCATCTGGAGCCGACCAGCAGTGGAATCCCGTCGTTGATCCGGCGCTACAACCGCGGGCCGTTCTCCTTTCAGCCGGGCGAACCGCTTAGCAATTTTTTGCTGGCGTTCGATCATGCTCCTGGCAGCGGGCATGACGACAAATTTGAAATTGTGGGGAGCTCGGCGTACCGGCTTCGGAAATCGCAGTGCTTTTTGAAAAGCAATGGCGCGATGACGTGCCAGACGTGCCACGATCCGCACAATATTCCGCGCGGGCAAGCGGCGGTGAAATATTATGCGGCGGCTTGCCGGCAATGCCACGGCGCGGCGTTTCAAGCGAAAGTAACGGCCGGTCAGCATACGGCGTCGGAGGAATGCGCGAGCTGTCACATGCCAAAGCGGCGTACCGAGGATGTCGTACACGTGGTGATGACGGATCATCTGATCCAGCGGCGTCCGCCGTCAGCGGAAAAGTTGCTGGCGGAGATGCCGGAGCGTCATCCCACGGAAGCGGAGGAGTATCACGGAGAAGTGGTTCCGTATTATCCGGCGCCGCTGCCTGAGGCCGACGACAACAAGCTGTATCTGGCCGTAGCGCAGGTTAGTTTAAAAAACAACCTGGCTGCGGGTACGCGAGAGTTGGCGCGTGAAATTGCCCGCGTGCGGCCGCGCGAATCCGAGTTCTATATGGCGCTGGGCGACGCCTTACAAAAAACCGGCAAACCGCGCGAGGCGGCGGCTGCCTATCAACAATCGCTTACGCGGCAGCCCGATTTTGCGAGAGGGCTGCTGGCGCTGGCGGCGGCGTGGAAAGCGGCGGGCGATCTACCGCGCGCCGGGCAAATATTCGAACGGGCGACGCAAGTAGCGCCAAGAAATCCGGCGGCGTGGTTTCAGTATGGGACCGTCGATTACGCCGCTGGACGCGTTGAGGCCGCTATTCAGAAAATGCAAAAGGCCATTGCAATCGATCCGGAATTGACGGGCGAGCATACCGGGCTGGCCGAGCTGCTGGCAGCGACGGGAAAACTCGATGCAGCTCAAACGGCGTTGCAGGAGGCTTTGCGGATCGACCCGTACGACGCGACGGCGTACGATCTCATGGGCAGAGTGTTGGCGGGAAAAAGCCAGTTGCCCGAGGCGCTTTATTCTTTCGAGAAAGCGACGAAACTGCGTCCAGGATATGCGCCGCATTTATACGATTACGCGCTCGCGCTCATGAGCGCAGGCCGGGCGGAGGAGTCGCAGACGTCGGTGGAAGCCGCTATTCAGGCGGACCCCAAAATGGCGGAAGCGCATGTTTTGCTGGGCGGACTTTTGACGCAAAAGCGGCGCTTTCCGGAAGCAGCACGGGAGTATCAGGAAGCGTTGCGGTTGAATCCGGCGTTTGACCGCGCGCATTTGGATTTGGCCAACGTGCTGGCGGCGCAGGGAGATATGCCGGGGGCGATCGAGCATCTGCGCGCGGCGGCGAAAGGGCGCGATCCGCGCGTGGCGCAGGTGGCGGCTGCGGCGCTCAAACGGCTGGGGAAGTAATCGACTAATTTAGGCCCAAGCCGCGCTTACAAATGCGCGCAGGCGCCGGTTAAAGGTCGCCGCATCATCCCAGAAGGGCGCATGTCCCGCTTTCGGCATGTCAATCTGTGCGTGAGTGATACGAGCCTTGTGCTGATCGACCGCTGCCGGCCTGACAACCGCATCGTCAGCGCCATGGGTGATCAGTACAGGCTTGCGGATCTTTGGCAGGAGGTCATCGTTGTCGAATGCCCGAGAGAAAAGCGCCTGGCGAACATAGGGTGGAACCGATACGTTGAACCCTAGCATCAAAAACATCTCCTCAGCCGAGAGTTTTTGGGGAAAGCAAAGTCGCAACAACGATTCGAGACTGTGTACGCTCTCTTCCACGCCCGTTGCAAAGAAGCCAGGTATGAGGCTGAGAAACTCAGGAGTGAGCACCGAGAGCGCCTCGTCGCTGCCGAGCTTTGTAACTCCTCCTATAAAGTTGAGCCCGCTGATGGCCTCTTCGCCGTAATGCCGGACGTAGTCGAGGATCACGAGTGGGCCGTACGACCACCCACAGAGGAGCGGATGATCTAGGCTTAGCCCTTGTATGACTGCATTGACGTCATCAGCCCACAGACGCGAGTCAGTGTAGCCCTCGCGGGGCTTATCTGAGAGACCATGTCCCCGCATATCGATTGCTACAAGCCGGTGTTCCTCGGCCAGGTCCGAATCTATCTGTCGGCTCCACGTGAGCGAACACTGCGACACGCCATGGATGAATAGGATGGGGCGCCCTGTCCGCTTGCCGGCCTCGACCACATGGAGTTGTACGCCTCCGCCACCTGTAATTTTGTAACTGATCATTTGTCTCTCCTGTCCGGAAGCTGCGGCCCAACTCTGCCGCTACTTCTGGGACTAAGCCCCATATTCGCTGGCGCGGAAGAATCTCCGCGAAGGATTCGACGCACATGCCCGTCAGGGAATCTCGGATGTGAACGATACTACTTCAACCCGGAGGCAAGTGCAACGCCGTTTTCCGTCGCGCACATCTGCCGGCATTTCGCCGAACACCGCTTTGAAGACGCAAATTTCCGGCTTGCCAATGATGTGTCCATAACGTCCGGCTAGGCTGCGCCGTGGTCTTTCAGGAATTGCAAGAACGCTCTCACTTTTGGCGACGCGCTGAGCCGCGATGAATATAGAGCGTGAAGTTCAATGGCATCCGGTTCCCAATCGGGCAGAAGGCGGATCAGCTCACCGTTGTCGATATGAGGGCGGGCCAGAGATTGGGAAAGAATGGAAACGCCGACGCTGGATAGCGTGAGTTGGCGGATGATGAGCGGGTCGGGGACAGAGACGTGTGGATCAATGGCGATCTCCGCTACTTCACCACCCCGGCGCACACGCCACATCGTCGTTTCACCACGGCTGCATGTTGCGGTGATACAGCGGAGGCGAAGAGAACGCATTTCGGAGGGCGAAGCCGGAAGTGCGCGGCCTTTCAGATAGGCAGGGCTGGCGTAGATTCCCAGGCGGATGCTCATGATTGGCTTAGCGAAGAGACCGGAATCTTCTAGTGGGCCAGGGCAAATGAGAATATCGACAGCTTTGTCGCGAAGAGCGCTTGCACCGCCGGCGAAATCGAGTTGAACGCGCAGGTCGGGATAAGCGTTTAAGAATTCACCCAGAACGGGAGCGAGTATCGCCCGAACGAACATGATGGGCGCGCCGATGCGAAGCTTACCTCGCGGTTTGGCAAGCAGGGAGTTTATGGCTAACTCGGCTTGTTCGGCTTCATCGAGGACACGTTGGCAGTGATCCAGGTAAAGTGTGCCCGCTTCGGTTAAAGAGACGCTTCGAGTGGTGCGTTCGAGAAGACGAACGCCGAGACGTTTTTCCAGATTCCGAATGCCACGGCTGAGGCTCGATTTGGGCATTTTCAACAGCTCCGCGGCGACTGTAAAACTTTGTGCAGTAGCGACTTGTGCAAAGTAATGAATCTCGTTGAGATCTCCTGAAATTGTTCCCATATAGCAACAGTTTATGCCATTTAATTGGATTGTTTCTTGCGAGCATTCGCCGTAGAGTGGAAGTGAAGAAAGGAATCTTGAATGTATTTGGTAACAGGTGCAACGGGAAATGTGGGCAGCGAGGTCGCGAGCCAGCTATTAGAGCGCGGCGGCCAGGTAAGAGCATTTACCCGGCATCCGGAGAAACTCGGGACTTGGTCCAAACGTGCAGATGTAGTTAAGGGAGATTTTCAAAACCCCGACACACTGGCACGGGCTATGGAAGGTGTCGACGCCGTGTTCTTAATGAGTCAGGGCCCAGACGTGGAATCATTTCGTCAGATCGTACAGGCGATAAAAGCCGCGGGTGGGAACCGGGTGGTGTTTTTGTCATCGATTCTGGCGGGAGAGCCTGAGTACGAGATTGGGCGGATGCACCTTGCAAAAGAGGAGGCCATTCGGGAGGCCGGACTAAACGGGAAATTCCTGCGTGCTACCGGGTTTATGACCAATTCATACCAGTGGATTGAAACAATCCAGGAGCAGGGTAAGGTCTTCAATGCGCTGGGTGACGCAAAATTCCCACCGATAGCTGGAGAAGATATCGCCGCTGTGGCGATCCGGGCGCTCACAGATCCAAAATTATCCGGCGAGGTTTTCGAACTTACCGGCGGCGAGTTGATCAGTGTGCGCGACGAAGTGAAGATTCTGGGCAAGATCTTGGGTAGAGAGTTGCAATGTATAGACATTCCGGTGGAAGTAGCAGTTCAGAATATGGTTCGGTCCGGGTTACCGCAGAAGATGGCGGAAGCAGTGGGGCAATCGTTGGGTTCCCTTCGGAATGGGCGTTCGGCCGTAGTGCTGAACACGGTTGAAAAAGTGACCGGACGAGCGCCGATCACGTATGAAACGTGGGCGCGCAAACATGCCGCGCAGTTCGCCTCGACTCTGGCGCATAGCGGCTGAGACTCCTGCGACAATAGCCGGAATGGCCCGTGACAAGGGTTTGGAAGAATTGCTGAACGACAGTCTGGAGTCCGTGCCTGGGTTGACGCAAAAAGCCATGTTTGGCGGCTGGGCCTGGCTTGTGAACGGCAACCTGCTGTGTGGTGCGCGCACCGGCAGCATGCTGGTCCGTCTAGGCAAGGAGAATGAAAGCTGGGCCTTGGAAATTCCGGGTGTCCGTCCAATGATGATGCGGGAGCGCCGGATGCACGGATGGGTAAGAGCCGCTCCGGAGGTATATGGCAGTGATGCGCTGCGTCTGAGGCTCGTCAAGGCCGCGCTCGAGTTTACTCGATCGCTTCCGAAAAAGTAGGCGGCACGCCACTCGTAAGCTTTTAGTCATGCGATTTCTCCTGCTCGGGGTTTTTGCCGCAGCCGCGTTCGGCCTCGATGCACAGCCCAAGAGTTACGATTGTCTGCGCGCCAGAAGCGTTGTCGAGATCGATGGCCGTCTGGATGATGCGGCATGGGCCGCGGCTCGCTGGACGGACTACTTTGTCGATCTTGAAGGCGACGGCAAGCCCCGGCCGCGCTTTCGCACACGCGTGAAGATGTTATGGGATGACGAATATTTCTACATTGCCGCGGATATCGAAGAGCCGCATGTCTGGGCCACGCTCACCAGGCATGATTCGGTCATTTTTCGCGACAACGATTTTGAGGTCTTTATCGATCCGAACGGCGATTCGCTCGAATACTACGAATTTGAAATTAACGCGCTCAACACCGGCTGGGATTTATTTCTCGACAAGCCGTACAAGCACGGCGGCAAAGCGCGGAATGAATGGGAGATTCCGGGCTTGCGCACCGCCGTACACATCCGGGGGACACTCAACAATCATCGAGATCGTGATAAGGGCTGGTCTGTCGAAATAGCGTTTCCGTGGAAAGTACTCGGTGAGTTTGCGCATAAGGCGGCGCCGCCGAATCCCGGCGATGAGTGGCGGGTAAACTTTTCGCGCGTCGAGTGGCGGCACGAAATTATCGAAGGCGGATACCGGAAGCTCCCGAATGTAAGAGAAGACAATTGGGTGTGGTCGCCTCAAGGAGTCATTGACATGCACGTACCCGACAAATGGGGTCGTGTTCGCTTCGTCCATGCACAGCGGTGACAGTCTTTTCGCGCTGGTGGAAATTTCGAGATGCCAATTATCCCCGCCGCGCTACCACCAACGTCACATCATCGGCTGCAGCAGCTCCGCCTGTGAACGATGTGATCTCTGATTTGATGGCATCGAGAATGGCCGACGCAGATTGGCCTTGCTGGTCGCGTACAAGCCCCACGAGTCGTTCCTCTCCGAACTCTTCATCGATGTCGGGCCGGCACGCCTCCGTCACTCCATCGCTGAAGAGCAGCAGCACGTCATCTGGCGCCAGGCGGCAAGCCTTCTGCTCAAATGATGCGTTTGGAAAGAGACCCAATACCAGACCCGTAGACTCCAGGGATTCGAATTCACCGCTCGCATGCAGAAGTAGCGGCGAGTTGTGCCCGGCATTGCAATAGCGCAATTCGCCACTTTTTGGATCGAGAACCACCGCGCAGAACGTAATGAAGCAATTGCCGGGACAATTCGCCGCGGTGATCCGGTTGAGATGGGAAACCTGCGCACTCAGATCGCCTGGTGTTTCGAATACTACTCGCGACCGGGCCTGCAAGCTGGACATCAGCAGCGCCGCACCCATTCCCTTACCCGAAACATCGCCGATGAGTAGCGCAATGCGGCCATCGGGGTATGGCAGAAAATCGTAATAATCTCCGCCGACTGTGCGGCACGGCGCGTTGTATCCTGCCAGATCCAAGCCCGCAATGTCCGGCGGTTTTGCAGGCAAAAGACGCCGCTGGATTTCCGCCGCTCGCTCCAGTTCGCCGGCCAACAAGAGCCGTGCTTTCTCCGCTTCTATGAGCCGCGCGTGCTCGATGCGAATCGCGGCGATGTTTGCCATCACAGTTACGAGGTTCAGCTCCTTTACCGTGAATTCGAGCAGCAAGCGAGGCGAATCGAGATAGATGAACCCGATCACTTGCTCGTCGGTTTGCAGCGGGACAGCCATGAAGCTGCGAATCTCCTGGACGAGAATGCTCTGGCGCGCCGCGAAGTCGAGATCCACTGAAGTATCCGGAACCAGCAGCGATTTTCGCTGCTCAATGACGCGGTCTCTCACGGCGGTGCTGATACGCAGTCCTTCGCCGCGGATCGCGCGGGTCTTGACTTCGCCACCGGCCTCGATAGTAATCACGGCGCCGCGCGACGCTTTCACCGCATCCACTGTAAGGTTCAAGATGAGCGGAAACAACTCATCGAGCGGGCAGTGCCCGGCTAATTCCCGGCCCGCACGCACCAAGGCGCCCAATTGCAGGCTCATTTGCAGAGCGGAGTGGAGATCGGCCGTGACGGTACCGGCCGGCACAGCCTCGCCTGTCGGCTGATCGACGAATTGAACCTCGTGGAGTTTGGCGTCTTTGAATTCGCCTTGCGTGTCATAGCGAATCGAGAGGTGACCGGCGCTGATTCGATCTCCGTGCGCCAGGGGAACGGCATCGAACAAACGCGTTCCGTTAACTTGTGTGCCGTTGCGGCTTGCAAGGTCTCGTATCGTCCACCCTTCGGGTGTGCGCTCGAACGTCAGATGCTCGCGCGACAGGCTCTGATCGTTTGGAAACGGCAAGTCGTTCGTACTCGAACGTCCGATCGTATATCGATCTGTCTCTAATGGAATCCGTATGCTCGGGCTGCCGGGTGAATCGATGATCAATTCACTGGAAGCCCTCTGCGTGGCGCCCGTTGCCATTCCACAAGAGTAGCCGAATCTGCTTGCCCAGGATTCTTAATTTCAAACCGGACCGAGCATGCTCGCGATTCGGTGACGGCCTGCTGCAGGAGGTTCGCAGCTGCCGCCGTTGACACGCGCGTTTAGTCTAACAAAGGATCCAGTGATCGAAGTTGTAGACCGATGCATTGCAAAACGCTCCCGCGATCACTCAGGAAGTGTTACCATTCCAAAGCCATCGCCAATCGCCCCAAGCGATGATGACACAAGACACGATCGCCCATTACCGGATCGCCTCCAAGCTCGGCTCGGGGGGAATGGGCGAGGTTTATCGCGCGACCGACACCAAACTAGGCCGCGATGTCGCGCTCAAAATCATTCCCGAAAAATTCGCGCAAGACGCAGTTCGTATGAGTTGGTTCCGGCGCGAAGCGCAGGTCCTGGCTTCGCTCAATCACCCGAACATCGCCGCCATTTACGGAGTGGAAGACCGGGCGCTCGTCATGGAACTGGTCAACGGTGCAACGCTCGCCGAACGTATCTCCGCCGGTCCCATTCCGGTGGACGAAGCGCTGCCCATTGCCCGCCAGATAGCCGATGCCCTCGAATACGCGCATGAGCATGGAATCGTGCACCGCGACTTGAAGCCGTCCAATATCAAAATCACACCCGAAGGCCGCGTGAAGGTGCTTGATTTCGGGCTCGCTAAAGCTCTTGCCAGCGATACCGCGAGCGCGTCCGATCCCGACGTGTCACCGACCATCACACTGAAAAGCGCCACGGCTGGCATCGTCATCGGCACGGCCGGCTACATGTCGCCCGAGCAGGCGCGCGGCAAGGTAATCGATAAGCGGACCGATATCTGGGCATTCGGCGTCGTGCTCGCCGAGATGCTGACGGGCCGGTCTGTGTTCTCTGGCGAGACGGTCTCCGACACGCTGGCAGCCGTTTTGCGCTCCGAGATTGATTACTCGCATCTGCCGCCGGATACACCGCCCGGAGTCCGGTATTTGATTGAGCGCTGCCTGGAACGCGACCCGGCGCGGCGTCTGCGCGATATCGGCGACGCCAGAATTCTAATGGATGCCGCGCCTCCGTCCGTAGTCACCGCAACGCCAGCAAAATCTCGAAGGAATTGGCTGCCGTGGGCTAGCGGGCTTGCGGGCGCTGCGCTGGCCGCCTGCATTGCCTGGGTTCTGTTACCTACGTACTCTCCCGAACCAACGCGATTCGACATCGTTCCAGCGGAAGGCGCTATTGCATGGGAGCCGGCGGTCTCGCCCGACGGCCGCAGCATCGCTTTTGTGCAGTTGAAAGCCGGCGCCGGGCTAAACGGCATAGGCGTCTACATCCGCAGGCTCGATCGCGTGGAAACGACTTTGCTTCCGGGCTCTGAAGGAGTGAGTAGCCGGCCATTTTGGTCTCCCGATGGCCGCCGGCTCGCCTTTTTCGCAGGACGGAAGCTGAAAGCCGTAACGATAGACGGCGGCGACGTCCAGACGTTGGCCGACGGGCTAGCCGGCAACGCCGCTTCCTATAGCGGAGCGTGGAGCAGCACTGGAGTGATCCTGTTCAGCCAACTGGGGAAGCCCATCTATCGCATGCCGGAAACCGGAGGAACCGCGAGCCCTGTTTTTTCATTTGATAGCTCGCGCCGGGAAGTGGCGCAGCTATTGAGCGGGTTTCTCCCGGACGGAAAGCATTTCCTGTTCACAAGCGGCAGCCAGCAAGGTGTCGATACGTACGAAGGGTCTCTGGATGGCTCCAAGCCTGTTCGCGCCCTGAGTTACGCAGCAGCCCTCGGCTTCGCGCGCCCGGCGCACGCTCGAACCGGCTACCTGTTTTTTTATAGAAACGGCCAGATTCTCCTCATGCCTTTCGATCCGGGCAGCGCCCGCGTGTCCGGAGACGCCATCCTCGTCGAGAGCGGCGTCGTCGACTCTGCCGTCTTCTCTCCGAAAGCGAATATGTTCATCGCCACAAACAAGGCCGGGTCGATATCGGGCAGAACCTTGGTGTATACCCATGATGCCAACGTTTGGATGGCGCCCAGCCAAATTACGTGGCTCTCCCGGGAAGGACGAACGCTCGAAACAGTAGGAGATCCCGGCCGCCTTGGCGATGTGCGGATTTCGCCAGACCAAAACTATCTCGCCTTCGCAAAAGCGGATAACGGCTCCGCTATTTGGCTTGCCGATATACGGCGTCGAGGGGCTACGCGCCTGATGTTCAACGAAGGTAGCGCCTCCGTCCCAGTGTTCTCGCCCGACGGAAAGCGGATCGCCTACACTTCGGAACGTGACGGTGACTCTGCACTTCTCATCCGCGCCACGAACGGAAGCGGCGCACCGGAATTGCTGTTCAAAACTAAGGGTCAGGTGCATCCTGCGAGTTGGTCCCACAACGGCGAATGGCTGGCGTGCATTATCGGACATCCGGGCAACTGGGACATCGACCTGTTGCCGATAGCTCAGGGCCGGAAACGCATTACTCTGACAAATACGCCTTCCGATGAGTTTCAGCCCCAATTTTCTCCTGATGGACGCTGGATCGCCTACGCCTCGAACGAAAGCGGCCGCTATGAAATCTATGTTGTGAATGTTCCGCAGGTGGCGGGTGGTTCCGCGGCCCAGGGAAGATGGCAGATCTCGACCGCTGGCGGCCAGGAGCCGCGCTGGACTGCCGACGGCAAGGAGCTTTTCTTTCTTTCCGATAACGGACAGATGATGTCCGTAAAAGTCGACTCCAGTGCGAACGGATTTCAAACCTCGACACCACAATCGCTGTTCCCCACGGGCCTCATTCCCCTCGGACCGACATATCTTTACGATGTAAGCGCCGATGGCCGCAGGTTTGCGATTCTTAAACCGGTCAGCGGTGTTGCCCCACCCTTGAGAGTCATCGTAAATTGGGCTCCCGCATTCGGCGTGCGGTAGGTCACCTTTTTTGCAAACGGAGCGTCTATTGGCTGCTTTTGAGGAGGAAAACCAATGCAATTTCGAACAACAGCTACTGTCTGCGCTTTGGCGATCGCTTGTATCGCGGGCATCCCGGCGCAAGCCGATACCATCACTATTTCGTACAGCTTTACTGGCGAAACTACGGCGCCTCCCGTCATTTCCGGGACGACTCTTACCGTCGATGGTCTCGCTACCGGCTCGGTCACCCAGTGGAACCCGGCTGTGAATGCTCTTTGGAATCCCGCCACTTTTCATACGCACAATATGGTGGATCTAACGAACGGGCTGGACAATGGAAGCTTCTCGATCGTGTTCGCAAACGGCGATATTCTCTCCGGCACTCTGTTTGAAAACGATTCCGCAGTCAACGTCGCAACCGGCGCTGGCCCTTTCACTCAGACTTTGACTTTCACCGCGGGAACCGGCGAATTCCTTGGCGCGACGGGGTCCGTTTCGGGCGGAGGTCTCATCACCAGCACCGGATTTACGACATCCGGCAGCGGAACGTTAACCGCTCCGGGAGTGTTCGCGCCCGAGCCGGGATCGCTTGCACTGCTCTTTGGCGGCTTGACCGTTATCGCCGCCAGGCGAAAGCTGCTGCGCCCGCGACTTTGATCGTGCATTTTTTCGCTGGACGACAAACGTTGCGGCGCAAGCAGCAACGCGCGCCGTCATCAAGCAGGCAAATTCATGATTTTCGCAAGCTTCGGCCATCGGGCGGAAGAGCGCAACAAGGGCTTCCAGGGAGGCGTCAGCAGCAACATGGCTACCATCGGATGCCTTTGCTCCAGGGCCTTTTCCGTCCACTCGGCAGCCTTTTCGACCTCTCCGCAAAGAAGATAAAATATAGCGAATGCAACTGGCGCTGCATTGGCCTGCCCGTCTCCCAGCCGTCCGATAAGCTCGATCGCCCTTGCCCGTTCCCCGCTTTTCACGAGCAGACCCGCCAGTTGGCCGGCGCAGGTCGGACTCCAGGGTGCGAGATGAACCCCTTTTTCCGCGAAGGCCAAGGCCTCCGGTAACGATGCCTTTGTAAGGTCCAAGGCCTGCAATGTATAGGCAGGCACGAAGTCCGGATCCAACTCCATGCTTCTTCGCGCCTCGGTCAATGCTTCCTCGTCTTTCCCAGCGGCACTCAGCGAAACCGCAAGGCCAATTCTCACGACCACATTAAGAGGGTCCTCTTCCAGCGCGCGTCGATGCTGATCCACCGCTTCCAGGCTTCTTCCCACCTGACGAAGATAGAAATATCCGTACCAATGTCTCAGGATGGGCGGCACGGGCTGCCGTGAAAAAGCGATATCGAATCGCCGCTGGGCTTCTTTCCAGTCAAAATCGGCCCAGGCGGCGAAAATCCCCAACCAGGCATGCGCTTCGGGCAGCAAAGGATCCAGTTCCAGGGCCCTTTGCGCCGCCTGTCGTCCCTGTACGAGGCCCTCTCTTGGATCGATGAAGGTAGATGCGACGATGTGGTAGTACATCGCGAGACCCGCATGTGGCAGCGCGAATCCGGGGTCGAGCTTTGCGGCTTGTTCGTAATACTTGCGCGTCTTCTCAAGGGATTCGGGGCCCGTGTGCTGCCATTGATGATGAACTGCCTTCAGATAAGCCTCGTACGCGGCAATGTTCGGCGTGTAGCTTCTTCCGCCCTCGGGCCCCGCCATTAGTTTGGCTTTTAAAATGGCGGCGATCGAACCGGAGATTTCATCCTGAATCGCGAACACATCGGTAAGCTCCCGGTCATAACGCTCCGACCACAGGTGAAACCCATCGGCGGCACCGATCAATTGCGCCGTAATCCGGAGACGATTTCCACCTTTCCGGACGCTCCCTTCAAGGATGTATTGGACTCCCAATTCGCTGGCGATTTGCGCCACATTCACGTTCTTCCCCTTGAAGAAGAAAGCCGAAGTGCGGGCTGTCACCTTTAGCCCCGGAATCTGCGCCAGCGCGTTGATGATCTCCTCCGCAAGCCCGTCGCTGAAGTACTCCTGCTCTTTATCGCCGCTCATATTGGCGAAGGGCAGCACGGCTATGGATGGCTCCTTTTGCGCGGCTGGCGCCATGACGCGCTCCAATGCTGCCTTTAGCTCCGCGATGCTCTGAAACCGATCCGCAGGTCGTTTGGCCAAACACTTTTTAACAATCTGCTGAAGCGCAGGCGTGGTCCGAGGCGCTGGAGGATCGTCTCGCAGCACGCCGCTCAGCACTTGGGCCACCGAGTCTCCCGCGAAAGCGCGTGTTCCCGAAATCATTTCGTACAGGACCGCGCCGAAACTAAATATGTCGGATCGTTCATCGGGCGGTTTCCCTTCCGCCTGCTCGGGCGCCATATACGCCGCGGTGCCCGTAACGCTCCCTTCCGTAGTTTGCGTTGCATCTGCATCCTCTGCGGCAACTAGCTTTGCCAGACCGAAATCGAGAAGCTTCGCGCATCCCGTGCCGGTCAACAGGATGTTGGCCGGTTTCAAATCTCGATGGATGATCCGGCGGCGGTGCGCGGCTTCCAGAGCATCCGTGATCTGCCCGGCAACCCGCAATATCTCAGTCAGCGGTAGAGGTCCTGTGATCGGTTTGCCTTCGATGTACTCCAATACCAGGTAATCCGGCCCGACGTCGTAAATCTGGCAAATGTGCGGATGATTGAGCGCGGCAACCGCTCGCGCTTCCTTCTCAAAGCATGCGGCATCGTGGCTTTTGAGCCGTTTAATAGCGACAATACGGTTGAGCCGGATATCGCGTGCCTTCCAGACCTCGCCCATGCCGCCCGCACCGATCGACGCCACAATTTGATACGGACCGAGCTTGTCGCCTGCGCAAAGAGACATGGAGACGCCTGTTTATTGGAGACGCTTATCTATTCTAGTGGCTTGTCGCAAAGAAAACTTATGCAGCCTGGGTGGCGCAGGCCATCGTTTTTTGTGGCCTGCGGCAGTCGATCAAACAGCAGACAGCGCCTGGATCACGCGCCACTATTTTGCGTTGAGGCGAAGCGCTGCCCAGCAGAATGCCGCGACGACGGAGAGATCGTTCAGATCTCCAGCAGATCGCGGCCAACGATGACCCGGCCCTCGTATCCTCCACGCCGTACTCCGCGAATCCAGTCCTCATCCTGTATTTGCGGATCTTGCGCCGGAACAAAATGAGAGAGAACCAGCGCCTTTACCCGCGCCTCGGCTGCCACACGCCCAGCCTCCTCTGGAGCTGTATGGTGGCTAAGAATCGATTTTTCTAACCTCGCGGCGTTGTAGAGCCTGCTCCTGCTCAGCAGCCGATTAATCGCCATAGGCATCATCACCTCGTGTACAAGCACGTCCGCTCCCTGAGCCAGCTTTATCAAAGCATCGGAGCGTTTGGTGTCCCCCGAGATAACGATCGACCGATGCGGCGAATCCAACCGGAACGCGAATGCCGGCCTGACTGGAGGGTGGTTGACAAGCGCACAGCTTACCGT
>JAICIH010000109.1 GCA_025924475.1 Bryobacteraceae bacterium | reverse complement strand
GCACCCAAAATTGAGGTATTGTTCCGGCTGCTTTCCCGGATCTCTACGGAATCGCCGGGCTTTACGACAAACGAAGGAATATTGACTTTCTTGCCGTTCACAGTGAGGTGACCGTGACGGACCAATTGGCGGCCTTGCGCCCGGCTGGTAGCCAGACCCATGCGATAGACGACATTATCCAGACGGCGCTCGAGCGTAGAAAGCATGAGTTCGCCGGTGATACCTTTTTGATTCACCGCCTTCTCGTAAAGGTTCCGGAACTGTCCCTCGAGAATACGGTAGTAACGGCGGGCTTTCTGCTTCTCACGAAGCTGCAAACCGTAGCCGACCAGCTTGGGCTTCTTATCCTTGCCATGCTGCCCGGGAGCGAAGTTGCGCTTTTCGATGGCGCACTTTTCGGTGTGGCAGCGCTCGCCCTTCAAAAATAATTTCATGCCCTCGCGGCGGCAGAGCCGGCAAACCGGGCCACTATAACGTGCCATCTATAAATCTCCTCAAACTCTCCGCTTCTTCGGTGGCCGGCAGCCGTTGTGCGGAATGGGCGTGACGTCCTTGATGGACTTCACTTCAATTCCGGCGGTGGAAAGCGCGCGAACCGCCGACTCGCGGCCCGAGCCCGGCCCGGCAACGCGAACTTCGACCGACCGCAGACCGGATTCCTTGGCTTTGTTGGCCGCCGTCAGCGAGGCCTGTTGCGCGGCGAACGGGGTGCCCTTGCGCGAACCACGAAAGCCGAGCGAACCGGAACTTGACCAGGCGAGCACGTTGCCGAGCGGATCGGTGAACGTGACGATCGTATTGTTAAACGACGCCTGGATATGCACCGTGCCGAAGGGAACGTTCTTCTTTTCCTTCTTCTTAAAGCTCTTCTTCTTAGTTGTCTTTGCCGCTGCCTTCGCCATGTTTTAAGTCTTCGAAGTTGCTTTCTTTTTGTTCGCCACAGTGCCCTTACGCGGACCTTTGCGCGTGCGCGCGTTGGTATGGGTGCGCTGCCCACGCGCCGGCAGACCGCGCCTATGCCGCAGGCCGCGATAAGCGCCCATTTCCATCAGGCGCTTGATATTCATCGAGACTTCTTTGCGAAGGTCTCCCTCAATCGCGCCTTCGCTCTCGATCAGAGTACGAAGATGATTGACTTCTTCTTCCGACAGATCCCCGACCTTCTTTTCCGGGTCTACTTGCGCCCGATAAAGAAGCGACAGGGCACGCGTCCGGCCAATGCCGTAGATGTAAGTCAACCCGACAACCGATCGCTTTCTTACTGGTAAATCCACACCTGCTATACGCGCCATACGATTTGAATCCTACCCTTGCCGCTGCTTATGTTTGGGATTAGTGCAGATCACGCGCACCACGCCATGACGATGGATGATCTTGCACTTGTCACACAGCTTCTTCACAGCCGCTCGCACCTTCATAAAAAATCTCTTAGCCTTTCGCTTCTCGTTTCACGGCCGCGACAAAACCCACGGTCCGTTGTCGGTTACCGCGACCATATGCTCGAAATGAGCCGAATATGAGCCGTCTTTCGCAACCGCTGTCCATTTATCCGCCAACACTTTCGTCTCTGCTTTGCCGGCATTCACCATCGGCTCGATCGCCAACACCATGCCGGGCTTCAGCCGCGGATTTTCGCCGCGGCGGTCTACATAATTTGGAATCTGCGGCTCTTCATGCAAAGACGTCCCGATCCCATGTCCGACAAACTCGCGCACAATCGAAAATCCGTTCGCGGTCACGTGCTTTTCCACCGCGCCGCAAACGTCAAACAAACGATTGCCGGCCCGGACCCGGTCAATGGCCAGTTCCAGGCTCTCTTCGGTGATCTTCAAAAGACGCTGCACCGAATCATTCACTTCACCGATGGCGACGGTAATTGCCGAATCGCCGTAATATCCGTCGAGCAGCACGCCCGTGTCAATCGAAACGATGTCGCCACGCCGCAGCTTGCGCTTGGCCGACGGCATGCCATGCACGACTTCTTCATTTACCGACGTACACAACACAAACGGATACCGGGTGCCCGAAGCCTGCGTGTAATACCCTTTGAACGCCGGCCGCGCCCCTGCATCCGCAATTTTCTTTTCCGCCGCCACTTCGAGATCGTGCGTCGTGACGCCTTCAGACGCCATTTGCCGCAGATCTTCTAAAATCTGGTACACGAGCAAACCGCTACGGCGCAATTTGTGCAACTCGTCCATACTGCGCCGCACAATCATCGCACCGCGCTCCCAGGCGACACAGCTTCTATTGCGCCCGCCACACCCAGTTCCGCCAAGCCTTGGCAGATCCGCTGCCGGATCTGTTCAGGCGACTCCTCACCGGCATTCACCTCAATCATGGGAACGCCGGCTTCCCGGAAGAACTTCAAAATCGGAAGAGTCAACGAATCGTACTCCCGAAGCCGCTCTCGAATCACCGCTTCCCGGTCGTCCTCACGCGTTATCAATGCCGTTCCATCCAGGTCACAGACGTCCTGCACCTTAGGAGGGTTCGTTTTCAAACTGTAAAGGGTTCCACAAACAGGACACTGACGGCGGCCGCTCAGACGAGCTACAGTCTTCGCGTAGTCTACACCTAAGTGTACCACGATGGGGCGAAATCCATCCTCGACCGTCAACCGAAGCAGCGCCTGCGCCTGGTTCAATGTGCGCGGATAGCCGTCCAAGAGGATGCCCGACCGGGCGTCAGGCTCCAGAAGACGCTCGCGGACCAATTCGTTCACCAATTCGTCGGAAACCAGCTTGCCGGCGCGCAGAAGCTGCTGGGACTGGCGGCCAACCTCGTCACCGGCGCTGATATGGGCGCGCAGCATGTCTCCGGTGGAAATATGCGGCGCGTTCAGGCAACGGCGCAGCAACTTAGCCTGGGTTCCTTTCCCCGATCCAGGCGACCCAAACAGGATGATGGCCGGCGCAAGCGTGTTTTCCATCAGCGGCGCCCGCGGACACGTCCGGAGCGGGGAGTAAATCCGTCGTAGTGGCGCATAATAAGCTGCGCTTCGATTTGGTTGACTGTATCCATCGCGACGCCGACGACAATCAGCAGGGAGGTGCCGCCGAAAAAGAACGTGACGCCCAGGCCATCGAGCAGCCAGCGCGGGAAATGCGCGTCGATAAAGTTGCCGACGAACGGCAAGCGTTGCAGCCGGATGCCGGAGATCATCACCATCGGAATGATCGAGAGAATCGCCAGGTACAAGCCGCCGACGACGGTAATCTTCGACAGAATCTTGTCCATGTAATCGGCGGTATTCTTACCTGGCCGGATGCCTGGAATGAAGCCGCCGTACTTGCGCATATTGTCGGCCGCTTCATTAGGATTGAAGATGATCGAGATGTAAAAGAAACAGAAGAATACGATCAGCAGCGTGTAGACCAGATAATAAAGCGGCTCCGAGTTGCCGAGCGAGCCTAGCATGCCGCTGAGCCAGGGACTGTTCTTAAAAGCCGGGAATTGCAGAAACGTTTGCGGGAGAGCCAGCAGCGAAGAAGCAAAAATGATCGGGATTACGCCGCCCGCATTGACTTTAAGCGGCAAGTGAGTGGACTGGCCGCCCATCATTTTTCTCCCGATGACGCGCTTGGCGTATTGCACCGGGATACGGCGCTCGCCACGTTCGACCAGCACGATAAACGCGACGACCGCCACCATGATGATCAGAATAATGACCATCTGCGGCACAGGCCATTGATGTGTGACGAATGTGTTCTGGTAGATATTCTGGATGGCCTGCGGCAGGCCCACAATAATGCCTACGAAAATGATCAGCGACATGCCGTTGCCGATGCCGCGATCGGTGATCTGCTCACCGAGCCACATGATGAAGGCTGAACCGGCCGTAAAGGTGAGGCAAGTAAACAGAATGAAAAATGGCCCCGGATTGAGGACGAAGTTTCCTTCGGAACTTTGCAGAGCAAAAGCGATACCGAGCGACTGCAACACGGCGAGAGCCACCGTTAAATAGCGCGTCCACTGCGTGATCTTTCGGCGGCCGAGCTCGCCCTCTTTTTGCAATTTGTCGAGCGTCGGAATGACGACGGTAAGCAACTGCAGGATAATCGACGCCGTAATGTAGGGGGTAATGCCGAGAGCGAAGATCGTCATGCGGCGCAGCATACCGCCGCTGAACAGATCGAAGTACCCCAAAAAGCCGCCCGCGGCATTGCGCTCAAAGAAGGCGGCGAACTTGTCCGTGTCGATGCCGGGTGTGGGGATGTAGGCGCCGATGCGGTACACAGCGAGCAAACCCAACGTGAAGAGAACGCGCTTCCGAAGATCCGGTATCCGGAAGACGTTCGCGAGCGCTTCAAAAAACTTCGTCATCGTTTACCCTGGTTATCCGACTCGTACCGAGAAACGCAATCTACTCTACTCCCGTTTTTTTGGGCGTCGACGCTTTCGCAAGGACTTCGGCGCTGCCACCGGCTTTCTGAATCTTGTCGAGCGCGGATTTCGAATAGACGTGCGCCTGGACACTGATTTTGCGCGTCAGCTCGCCATTGCCCAGAATCTTCAATCCGGCGCCCATCTTTTTCACTACTCCAGCCGCTGCCAGCGAATCCGGCGTGAAGTTATCGCCATCCAGTTTTTCGAGCGCGCCCACGTTCACAATGGCGTACTCCTTATGAAAAATGTTGGTAAAGCCACGCTTGGGCAGACGGCGATGCAGCGGCATCTGACCGCCTTCAAAGCCGCGCATCTTGCTGTACCCGGAGATCGATTTGGCGCCCTTGGCGCCGCGGCCCGAATACTTGCCACGGCCGCTGCCCATTCCCTGCCCGAGGCGCCGTTTTTTATGCCGTTGTCCCTTAGGAGGGCGCAAATTACTCAAGTTCATGTTCGTTCGTCCTTGCGCTATTCCTTCACAATTTCGAGCAGATGCGGGATCTTCGCGACCATGCCGCGAAAACCGGGCGTATCCGGCCGCTCGACTACCCGATTCAGTTTGTGAAGACCTAGCGACTTCACGATGTTTTTATGCTTTTGCGGCGTACAGATGGGACTGCGCACCAGCTTGATCTTGATTTTGCCTTCCGCCATTTGCTTCCGCCCTTTACAATTTTTCGATCGGCAAGCCGCGCATGTCGGCCACGGCGGTCTTGTCGCACAATTGCTCCAGCGCATCGATGGTCGCTTTTACCACATTGTGGGCATTGTGCGAGCCGATCGATTTCGTCAACACGTTCGGAATCCCGACGGCTGTGATCACGGCGCGCACCGGGCCGCCGGCGATCACACCGGTTCCGGCCGGCGCCGGCTTCAGCAACACTAACCCGCCGCCAAAGCGCCCCAGAACAGGGTGCCGAATGGTGGTCTCGAGCACATGTACTTTGCGGAGATTTTTCTTTGCGGCCTCAATGCCCTTCTTAATCGCCGAAGGAACTTCCTTGGCTTTCCCGGTGCCATAGCCGACAACTTTCGCGCCGGAGTCCCCCACCACCACGAGGGCCGAGAAACTCATGTTCTTACCGCCCTTGACCACTTTGGTTACGCGATTGATGCTGACCACCTGTTCCTTCAGGTTCAGGTTCTGCGCATCGACCCGCTTGGCCGTTCCATTTGCTGCCATTCGCTTAAAACTCCAATCCGGCTTGACGCGCCGCGTCGGCCAGCGCCTTTACGCGGCCATGATATTGATATCCGCCGCGATCGAACACCACGCGGGTAATGCCTTTGTCTTTCGCGCGCTGCGCCACAGCCTGGCCGATCCGCTTCGCGCCTTCTATGTTGCCGCCTTTACCGCGCAAATCTTTTTCTGTCGATGCCGCGGCAGCCAGGGTATGTCCTTGCTGGTCGTCGATCACCTGCGCATAAATGTGATTCAGGCTGCGGAAAACGGCGAGCCGCGGCCGTTCCTGCGTTCCCGCCACACGGCGGCGAATCCGCTTGTGGATGCGAGTTCGAATTTCGTTTCTACCAGCTTGCGCCATTACTTGCCTCCCGCCCCGGTCTTACCGGCCTTCTTGCGCAGCACCTCACCCGTATAACGGACGCCTTTGTTCTTGTAGGGATCGGGCGGACGCAGCGCGCGAATGTGCGCGGCCACCTGCCCAACCGCCTGGCGATCGTGGCCGGTGAGAATCAAATGTGTTTGTTTATCGACTTTCAGATCGACTCCGGCAGGCAACAACATTTCAAGCGGATGCGAATAGCCGAGCGTGAAGGTGGCAATCTTTCCCTTTACATCGGCGCGGTACCCGGTGCCAACAATGTCCAGCTCGCGCGTGAAACCCACCGATACGCCTTGCACTGCGTTCGCGGCAAGCGCGCGTGTCAGCCCATGCACCGCGGCAAACTGATCGCTATCGCGCACGACTTCCAACTGATCGCTCTTTTGCTCGAACCGGACACCAGCCGGGATGGGAACCGACAACTTTCCCTTTGGGCCTTCGACCTGCAGGCTCTCGCCGATATTGATTTTTACCCCTTTCGGCAGGGGAATGGGCTTCTTTCCTACGCGTGACATGCCGTTCGTTCCTTACCAGATCTGACAGAGAACTTCGCCGCCAACGCCCTCTTTGCGCGCGGCGTTTCCTGTCATGACACCTTTCGGCGTCGTGAGAATATTGATACCCAACCCGCCCAGAATGCGAGGAATCTCCTTCGAGCCGACATAGACGCGGCAGCCCGGACGCGAAACGCGCTGGATACGCGAAATGACAGGCAGGTTCGAGGGCGTGTACTTCAAATACAAGCGGATAAACTTCTTCGATCCCTCTTCCGTCAACTTGTAGTTGAGGATATAGCCTTCTTCCTTCAAAATACGCGCCAACTCGTTCTTCAGCCGCGAAGCCGGTACGTCGACTTTGGCGTGGCGGGCGATCAGCGCGTTGCGCACGCGCGTCAGCATGTCGGCAATGGGGTCTAACGTCATTTCACCTGCCTCCTTACCAGCTCGCCTTCGTCACACCCGGGATCTCGCCGGCGAGCGCGAATTTCCGGAAACAAATCCGGCAGAGCGAAAACTTGCGCAGAAATCCACGCGGGCGCCCGCAATTTTTGCAGCGGTTACGCAGCCGGGTCGGAAACTTCACAGGCGTCTTCGCTGCCCGCGCCTGCGCGATCTCGGCCAGCTTCTTCACTTCTTTAGCGATCTTCGCGGTAGTTGCCATCTTTTCCTTAATCGCGCACAACGGGCACCAAACGCCCTGTGCGCTTGTTCCTTATTCTTTACTGCCGGAAGGGCATTCCTAAGTGGCGCAGCAGCGCCAGGCCTTCGGCATCGGTCCGGGCGGTTGTGGTGATACTGATGTTCAATCCTTTCACCTTTTCCACTTTGTTGTAGTCGATCTCGGGGAAGATCAGTTGGTCCTTCAGCCCGAGCGTATAGTTGCCACGACCGTCGAACGACTTCGGCGACACACCGCGAAAATCGCGCACGCGCGGCAGAGCCACATTCATCAAACGGTCCAAAAATTCGTACATGCGGTCGCCGCGGAGCGTGACCATGCAGCCGATCGACATGCCTTCGCGCAACTTGAATGCGGCAATCGATTTCTTCGCTTTGGTCACCACCGGTTTCTGACCGGCGATTGCCGACAACTCGTTCACAGCGCCATCCATCAGCTTGCTATTACCGGTTGCCTCGCCCAAGCCGACATTCAGTGAGATTTTCTGAATCTTTGGCACGGCCATTGGGTTGGTATACCCGAAATCCTTCTTCAGCGCGGGAACGACACTCTTGGCGTATAGCTCGCGGAGGCGCGCTTTGCCGCTTGCCGCTTTCGGCGCGGCCGCTTTCTCGAGAGGTTCCGCGCTCTTTTCCTTGGGCGCCCGCGCTTTCTTGTCCGCTCCCGCTGCAGCGCCGGTCTTTGCCTTAGCGCCGCCGCTTACTTTGTCCTTGGCCGGCTTGTTCTCTGTCTCTTTCGCCATTTCACGTTACCTTTTACTTCTTGTCGAGTGTTTCGCCACCCTTACGAGCGATACGGGTACGGCGCACTTTACCACTGACTGTTTCCACCTTGTAACCCACGCGCGTGGGAACTCCACCGGCAGTCAAAAGCATCACGTTCGAGATATCGAATGGCATCGGCTTGTCAGCGATGCCTCCCTTGATTTGTTTCGAGGGGTTGGGGCGAGTGTGCCGCTTCACCACCATGACCCCTTCGACCGTCACTTTGCGCGCGAACCGGTCCACTTCAAGCACTTTGCCCGACTTACCTTTGTCGCGCCCGGCGATGACGCGCACTAAGTCATCTTTCTTGATCTTGACGCGAAGCGGACGGCGCTCGCCTTTTTCCTGGCGGCGCTGGTAAGCAACTTTCGGCATAAACTAAATAACCTCCGGCGCGAGCGAAACAATTCTCATAAAGCGCTTGTCGCGCAACTCGCGGGCGACGGGGCCGAACACGCGCGTCCCCACCGGCTCACCCACATCGTTGATCAATACGGCGGCATTCGAATCGAAGCGGATATAGGTTCCATCCTTGCGCCGCGTTTCCTTGCGCATGCGAACCACTACGCAACGGACAACCTTGCCCTTCTTGATCGCGGACTCCGGAGAGGCCTCCTTCACGCTGGCCGTGATCACATCGCCCAAGCCGGCGCGCAGCCCGAGGTCGCCGCCGCGCGGCAAGATGCACTGCAGCTTGCGCGCGCCGCTGTTATCGGCCACCTCCAGAATTGTTCGCATTCCAATCATGACGTTTCTCCTGAGCTTGTCCGCCGCCTGCGGCGAGCGGTACAAAAGCTATTTCTTTTTGACCGTCTTCCTAACGCGTGTGTCGGCCGTTTCCGTAAGCGCCGGATGATCGACCGCGACCTCCACGGCGCGGCGTAATACCGTCCCCAGCTTCCAGCGCTTCAAACGGCTGAGCGGGCGGCATTCCACGATACGCACCACATCGCCCACCTTCGCCGATTGCTCTTCATCGTGCGCATAAAACTTTTTCCGCTTCTTCACGATCCGTTTGTAGACAGGATGCGCGGTGCGCCGCGTCACTTCGACCACAATCGTTTTGGCCATCTTGGTGGAGATGACCTCGCCTACTTTTTCGTTTTTATGTCCGGTTTTAGGTGCCGCTGGTTCTGTAGCCGCCATATAGTTTACGTAAATTCCTTACTTCTTCTTCCTGAACAAACCGCCCAAACCGCGTTTCGTTTTGCCGGCCTTCCTTGCTACCGGAGCCTTCGCGGCAGCCGCGGCCGGCGCTACCACCGTTACACCTTTTTCCTTCAATACCGTCAGCATCCGCGCACGATCTTTTTTGAGCGCGCGATACTTCTTGAGGCCTTCGTTCTGCCCCATTCCCATCTGGAAGCGGAAACGGAAAAGCTGTTCCTGCGCATCGTGCACCTGGCGGGTGAGATCGGCGACGTCAATGCCGCGAATTTTTTCAGCCTTCATAGTTTAGCTAGCCTTCGTGCCTTCTCCGGCCTGGTGGCGCGAAACGAATTTCGTCGGCACCGATAATTTCATGGCCGCCAGGCGCATGGCTTCGGTCGCAACCTCGAGCGTTACGCCTTCCATTTCAAACAACACCTTGCCGGGCCGTACCACCGCAACCCAGGCTTCCGGCGCGCCTTTGCCTTTTCCCATACGCGTCTCCGGCGGCTTCTTGGTAATCGGCTTGTCGGGGAACAACCGGATCCATACTTTGCCGCCGCGCTTGATGAAACGAGTCATGGCGATACGCGCGGCTTCAATCTGCCGGTTGGTCACCCAGCCACAGCGCATAGCCTTCAGGCCAAACTCACCGAATGCGAGCGAGGAACCGCGCCAGGCTTTGCCTGTCATGCGGCCGCGCTGCTGCTTGCGAAATTTTACTTTCTTCGGCATCAACATGGCTATTCACCTGTCTCTTTCTTCTCTTCCGTGGAAGGCTCGGCCGCGCGCGTCTGTTCCTGCTTCCAGGAAGGCGCCACCGGCACCGAAAGCGGCGGAATAATGGGAGCAGCCGCCGGCTTGGCCATCTCAGCCGGAGGGGCCTGCTGCATCGCCGGACCGGTAGCCTCGGGCAGAGGAGCTGTTTGCGGCCGGCGCTCGCGATTGTCATCGCGGCGGCGGCGGCGTGGCTCGCCTTCATTACGCATCGAGTCGCGGCGTCCACCCTCGAGCACTTCGCCCTTGTACACCCAAACTTTGACGCCGATCACACCGTAGGTTGTGTAGGCTTCGGTGAAGCCGTAATCGACATCCGCCCGCAAGGTATGCAGCGGAAGCTGCCCTTGCAAATACCATTCGCTACGCGCGATTTCTGCGCCGTTCAGACGGCCCGAAACGCGCACCTTGATTCCCTTACATCCAAATCGCAGCGCGGAATCCACCGCTTTTCGCATGGCGCGGCGAAACGCCACGCGTTTCTCGAGCTGCAAAGCGATCGATTCGGACACCAACTGTGCGTCCAGTTCCGGCCGATGGACTTCCTGAATATCGATGAAGACTTCACGCTTGGTCTTCTTAGCAAGATCGCTCTTGAGCTTTTCGATTTCCGCGCCTTTGCGGCCGATGATGATACCGGGCCGCGACGTGCGAATCGTGATGCGCAGCTTGTTGCCCGGCCGATCCACTTCAATGGAGCTGATACCAGCGGCCTTCAAACGCTGGACGAGCGATTCTTTGAGCTCGATATCTTCGTGCAGAAGCTTCGAATAGTCCTGCTTGGCAAACCAGCGTGAGCGCCAATTCTTGGTAACGCCCAACCGAAATCCGTACGGATGTACTTTTTGTCCCATAGGAAGTGTTCTACTCCTCTACCGCCTCTTCACCGGCGCGCTCGCCGACCTTCACGATGATGTGCGATGTCCGCCGCTGATAGCGGAACGCCCGGCCCTGCGGGGCAGGACGGATACGCTTCTGGCGCGGCCCTTCATTCACACATGCTTCCGTGACAAAGAGCTTGTCTACGTCGACATCTTCCGACTTATTGCCGGCATTCGAAATCGCCGAGCGCAGCACTTTTTCCACTGCAGCCGCCACGCGTTTATTCGTAGCGCCCAGAATGCTGATGGCATCACCAGCCTGCCGGCCGCGAATCATATCTACCACGAGGCGCGCTTTTTGGGGGGAGACACGCATATAGCGCGCTTCCGCCTTCGCCAAAGAAACAGGTCTTTCCGCCGCCATTACTTCGCCGCCTTCTCGGTCGCCTTCGCCGCGTGCCCCTTGAACGTCCGGGTCGGGGAAAACTCACCCAGCTTGTGGCCAACCATGTTCTCGGTGACGTACACCGGAATGAATTTCTTGCCGTTATGAACCGCGAGCGTGTGCCCGACAAAGTCGGGAACAATGGTCGAACGGCGCGACCAGGTTCTTACTACCGTTTTCTGGTTCTTTTCGTTCAGCGCGCCTACTTTTTTCAGCAGGTGGTCGTCGGTGAACGGTCCTTTTTTTAGTGAACGAGCCATTTAATGTTTCCTCGAAGGCAGATTGCCAAGCGGCCGCAGGTTCCCAACCTGCCCCACAAGTAAACTCCTCATTAGCGCTTTTTCGCCTTTCTCGTCACAATCCACCGATCAGTGCGTTTGTTGTTTCGGGTCTTGAAACCGCGTGTGGGCTGACCCCATGGAGTCACCGGATGACGGCCGCCCGATGTTTTTCCTTCGCCGCCGCCATGCGGGTGATCGACCGGGTTCATGGTCACGCCGCGATTGTGGGGGCTGCGCCCGAGCCAACGGCTGCGACCAGCTTTACCGAGCGAAACATTTTCATGCTCCACATTGCCGACTTGCCCGACCGTCGCCATGCATTCGACTTGGACGCGGCGCACCTCGCCCGAGGGCAGTTTTAGTAACGCAATCCCGGCTTCCTTGGAAACCAACTGCGCCTGCGCGCCGGCCGAGCGCGCCATCTGGCCACCCTTACCCGGCCGCAGCTCGATGTTATGCACCACGGTACCGGCCGGAATGTTTTTGAGCGGCAGCGCATTGCCGATCAGAATATCTACCTCGGGACCCGAGCTGACTTTACGCCCGACTTCGAGGCCCACCGGGCAGAGGATGTAACGCTTCTCGCCGTCGGTATAGTGCAGCAGCGCGATGCGGGCAGAGCGGTTCGGATCGTATTCGATGGCCGCCACTTTCGCTTCAACGCCGAACTTGTCGCGCTTGAAGTCAATTAAACGGTACGCCTGCTTCGCGCCGCCGCCGCGGAAACGGCTGCTGATACGGCCGCGCGCATCGCGTCCTCCGGTGCGTTTCTTACCTTCAACCAGCGACTTTTCGGGACGATCTTTGGTGATGTCCTCGCGCGTCAGATAGGTCTGGAAGCGGCGCGTCGGCGTGGTCGGACGAAAACTTTTAATAGGCATAGCGTGCTTCCTTTCTTAGATCTCGCTGTACTCGGGGATCTTCTCGCCCTTCTGAATACGGACGTAGGCTTTCTTCCAGTCCGAGGCGTATCCGGTAAAACGCCCGCGGCGGCGTAGCTTCCCTGCGGTCAAGCTGGTGCGAACGCCGGCGACCTTCACGCGGAACACGGTTTCTACCGCCTGTTTAATCTGAATTTTGTTAGCCTCCGGATGCACTTCAAAACACATGGTGCGCTCGCCTTCGTGCTTTCCATGCGCCTTCTCGGTGATCAACGGACGGCGAATTATGTCGTATACGTTCATTACGCCAAGGCCTCCGACAATTTCTTCGCCGCCGGCTCGGTCAGCAGCACATCTTTGTAGCGCAGAAGATCGTAAACCGTCACATCTTTTGTGGGTACCAGCTTCACGCCTTTGAGGTTGCGCGAGGCGCGCGTGAGATTCACGTTTTCCGCCGTCTCGACCAGCAGCACCGTCTTTTTCGCTTCGAGCTTGTGCAATACACCCAAGACATTCTTGGTCTTGTGATCGGCCAGATCGAACGCCCGCACAACGCGCAATTCTCCGTCGCGCAGCTTGGCCGAAAGCGCCGAGCGCAGCGCGCCCAATACCATCTTGCGCGGCAGCTTGTATTCATAGCTGCGCGGTTGCGGCCCATGCACGGTACCGCCATGCCGCCACAGCGGCGAGCGGATGGAGCCCATACGCGCGCGGCCGGTGCCTTTCTGCTTCCAAAGCTTCTTACCTGAACCCGACACCTCATGGCGAGTCTTGGTAGCCGCAGTACCGGAGCGCCGGGCAGCGGTATATTGCCGCACCGCCTCATAGAGCAGCGCCTCGTTCACTTCTGCGCCAAACACCGCGTCCGCGAGCTCGATGGAGCCTACTGTCGCGTTGTTCAGGTCCACAATGTTTACACTCGGCATCTTAAGTTGTCCTTAACGATTCACGCGCCGCACCATGACATAGCCGCCGTTCGGCCCGGGAATGGCGCCCTTCACGGCGATTACGTTGTCGTCGACGTCCACGCTCACGATCTCGAGATTACGCACCGTCACCTGATCGGTTCCCATGCGACCCGCCATTTTCATACCGGGAAACACGCGCGAGGGAAAACTCGACGCGCCGATCGAGCCCGCCGCACGGTGAAACATGGAGCCGTGCGTCGATGGACCGCCGCGAAAGTGATGGCGCTTCACCAAGCCGGCAAAGCCGCGGCCTTTACTCGTGCCGATCACATCCACAACGTCCTTCGGCTTGAACTCGCCCACCAGAACGCGGTCGCCCTGTTTGAGGTCGCCGGTCCCCTGCCCGAGATGAAATTCGCGCAGGAACTTGACGCCTTCCGCGCCCGATTTCGCCAGGTGTTTCTCCATCGGCTTGTTCGGCTTTTTGGCATACTCGACCAGGCCGAGCTGCACGCTATCGTAGCCGTCGGTAGCGGGGGTTTTTCGCTGCGTCACCACGCACGGGCCCGCCTTGACGAGCGTCACCGGGACTACCTGTCCCTCCGCAGTGAACACTTGCGTCATACCGATCTTTTTGCCGAGAATTCCTGGACTCATCGTTGTCTTTCCCTGTACTGAATGGCCCTACTTCTTACCAAACGCCTTGATCTCTACATCCACGCCGGCAGGGAGGTCCAGCTTCATCAAAGCGTCGACCGTCTCCTGCGTGGGCTCGAGGATATCGAGCAGGCGCTTGTGCGTGCGCAGCTCAAACTGCTCACGCGATTTTTTATCTACGTGCGGCGAACGGAGAACCGTATAGCGATTCTTGAGCGTCGGCAGCGGAATCGGGCCCGCGACCGTCGCACCGGTACGCTTGGCCGTATCGACAATATCGCCCGTCGATTGGTCCAAGATCCGGTGATCGTAGGCCTTTAGCCGTATGCGGATGCGCTCTTTCATTTACGACAGAATCTCCGTAACCGTACCGGCACCCACCGTGCGGCCGCCTTCGCGAATCGCAAAGCGCAAGCCTTTGTCCATCGCCACCGGCGTGATCAGCTCCACTTCCACCGACACGTTGTCGCCCGGCATCACCATCTCCATGCCTTCCGGCAGCTTCGCCACGCCCGTCACGTCCGTCGTCCGGAAATAAAACTGCGGCCGATAGCCATTGAAAAACGGCGTGTGCCGCCCGCCTTCTTCTTTTGACAGCACGTATACTTCGCCCTTGAACTTCTTGAACGGCTTGATCGAGCCCGGCTTCGCAATCACCTGCCCGCGCTCCACATCGTTCTTTTCAATGCCGCGCAGCAACAACCCTACGTTGTCCCCGGCGCGGCCCTCATCGAGCAGCTTCTTGAACATCTCCACGCCCGTGACTACCGTCTTGCGCGTGTCCTGAAAGCCCACGATTTCCATTTCCTCGCCGACCTTGCAGATTCCCTTCTCCACGCGCCCGGTCACCACCGTGCCGCGCCCCTGGATCGAGAAGATATCTTCAATCGGCATCAGAAACGGCTTGTCCACCACGCGCTCCGGCAGCGGAATGTATTCATCCACTTTCGCCATCAGCTCGTCGACCGTGGCTTCCCACTTCGCGTCCCCGTTCAACGCGCCCAGCGCGCTCACCCGCACCACCGGCAGGTTATCGCCCGGAAATTGATAGCTCGTCAGCAGCTCGCGCACTTCCAACTCGACCAGCTCGAGCAGCTCCGGATCGTCCACCATGTCCACTTTGTTCAGCGCCACCACGATGTAGGGCACGCCCACCTGCCGCGCCAGCAGAATGTGCTCGCGCGTCTGCGGCATCGGACCGTCGGTGGCAGCGACCACCAGAATCGCTCCATCCATCTGCGCCGCGCCCGTGATCATGTTCTTGATGTAATCGGCGTGACCCGGACAATCCACGTGCGCATAGTGCCGGTTCGCCGTCTCGTACTCGACGTGCGCCACTGCGATCGTGATTCCGCGCGCCTTCTCTTCCGGCGCGTTATCGATCGAATCGAAGCTCCGGAACTTGTTCTTCGGATTGTGCTTCGACAGCGTCTTCGTGATCGCCGCGGTCAGTGTGGTCTTGCCGTGGTCAATATGCCCGATCGTCCCGATATTGACGTGCGGCTTGCTTCGGTCAAATTTCTCTTTCGCCAT
>JAICIH010000108.1 GCA_025924475.1 Bryobacteraceae bacterium | reverse complement strand
CGCCGCAACCAAACAGGGGCGAGCGTTACCGCTCCCTCGCGGTCGCGGCTCAGTTTCAAGATCAACGACTTGCGAAGTTTGTTTGTCAGGCGGGCAGGAAATCGTCGCAAGCGGCAAAGAATTTGAGATGTAGTAGTACAACGCAGCGGAGCCGCAACCGACGTAGCGGGTAGATTCAGCGCCGCTTGCTAACGCGCGCGGTTCTTTTGCCCGCAGCGAAGAAATTGAGATGTAGTGGGACAACGCCGCTTCCGCGAAATCTTCGCGCGCTCTCATACCGTCCCCCAGCGCCGTCGCAGCATCCACTCCGTGCCGCGTAATCCGAGCAGCAGCAGCAGCACCGCCGGCATGTCCCACAAGTCCTTCATCTCGCGCGACGTGATGCCGGCCTCCGAATACTCGATTTCTTGTTCCAGCTTGTTCGCGTTCTCCGGGGTGTAATATCGGCCTCCGGTCTCCTCCGACAATTTCTGCAGAAGTTCCCGATTCTGCTCGCGATGAAAATTCTCCGCGGTTCCGTCCTCGCGCCGGAACGTCAATACGTCCTTGCCGATGGTCTTGCCGTCTTGCCGCGCGGTCACCTCGGCGACGTAGGAACCACTCTTCGGCGCGTTCCATTCTGCCGAATAAATTCCCGGCGCCAACGCTTCCGGATGTAAAGGCACCGTTTCCGAACCGCCGTCGGGTAAGATGATGCGCGCCGTCACGTCCGCATCGCCTGCCGGCAGGTATTGCAAATTCCGCACTTCCGCCCTTAATTGCATTTTGCCGTCATCTTCGAGTTGGGTGCGCGGCGCGGAAGTTACCACGCGGCCCGGAGTCGCGCCCACCACCCAGCGAAGCAACTGCCGCCAGAAAGTTTCTTGGGTCTTATCGCCGACCGGCTGCTGCATGCGCCAGCGCCAGCTCCCGCCGGTGGCAAAAACCGCCGTCCTGCCGCGCCCGTAGTTCTGGGTGATCAGCAGCGGCAATCGTTTGCCGCCCGCATCGACACGGGCCAGTACCACTGCCCCGGCTTTCTCTTTACCCGGATCCTGATAGTCGGCCAGATAGGGCAGAATTTCCCAATGCCGGATGCTTTTGTCGCGATCGTCTTCGATCCGGCAAATCAGGCTTTTTTTGCCGGCATCGGTCAGCTCCGCCGCCACAAAGCTGCGCTGAAACGTTGTCTTCCGCTGCGGCAGAACCACGGGAAGTAATTCGGCGAACGGGGCCACGTTGTAGCCGCCATCGCCCAGAGATGCACGTCCGCCCGAAAACAGTAATCCGCCGCCGCGCCGATCCACGAAGTCCTTCAACATTTGTGACTGCGTGCCGCTAAAGAAAGCAGCTTCCACGCTGCCTAAAAGAACCCCGTCGTATTCAAACAGTTCCTCGGGCTTGCTGGGAAAGCCGTCCACCAGTTCATTTGGATTCGAAATGCCTTGCCGGTAAATCTTGTTCTGCGTGGTGCGCAGCATGCTGACGATCTCGAGCGCCGGATCGTCCTCCACCGCGCGCCGGATAAATTTAAATTCCCAGCGCGGCTCGCCCTCCACGTAGAGGATGCGCCGTTTGCCTTTCTCTACGTCGAGCACGCGATGCTGCCAATTATTGAGCGTGTTCGATTCTCCGGGCAACGGATCCATCCGCGCTTCGATTTCCTTCACGCCTCCCTTGCCGGCCATGAACTCCACAGTCTCTACCTGTTCCGGCGTGTTCTTCAGCACGACTTCCTGGCTCGCGAGCACCGCTCCTCCACCGGTTAGGTTGATTCGGGTTCGTTGTCCACTAAAGCCGCTTTGCCGGATGGTGACAGTAGCCTGCAGGCGCGAACCTTCCAGCGCTTTGGCAGGCAGATCGAGTCCATCCAGCTCGATATCATTGGTAAGTTCCCGCCGGCCCACGCCGACCGTGTAGACCGGCAGGCGCCGCCGCCGCAGTTCCGCCAATGTCTCGAGATCGACTCCGCCCGAATTATCGGCGCCATCGGTGATCAATACCACCGCGCCTAGCGGCAGCGCTGCCGCTTCGTCAGCCAACTGCCGCAATCCTTTGCCGATCTGCGTGGAGCCCGCTTGCGCTTTCAATCCGGCTGTGTTCTCGACTCGATCTACGCCCGCTCCCAAACCATACAGGCGCACTTGAAACCGGCTGCGTAAATTTTTCAGCAAACCGGCATCGAGCAGCCGGCGCGCCACTTCTTCGCGCGCGTTCCCGGCATCCCGCAGCGCCATGCTGCGACTCGAATCGACCACTACCGCTACGATATTCTGTTGTTCTCGCAGCGCCGCCACCGAGACCGCGGGCTGCCAAAGCATGATCAGCAGCACCGCGACCAGCGCCGATTGAAGCGCCCACAGGACCACCGCGCGCCAGCCCGCAAACGAGGCGCGCAACTGCTTGCGCCGCGCCAGAAGAAAATAGCCCAAAACAGCCGCCGCCACCGCGATCCCCAGAAAAAGAGCCCAGCGCGGCCACGACGCCAGCAGCACAAAATTCCCCTTTGTAAATACGCTCAGCGGATATTTGAAGAGAAACTGAAACATGCGCGCCTAATGCGTCATGGCGTACACCAGGTAATTCACGCCGATGCGGAACCCCAGTGCCGAATACTGCTCCGGATACGTCGGATCGTCGGCGTGCTCCCAGGAATCACCTAGATCCATGTTGTGGCAAATGGCCACGATGACACGCCCTTTGTCGTCGTAAATGCCGCGCCAGCGGGCCTCATAGCCATCCTTTTCCGCCGTCCGGTGCGTATATACGTACTGCTCGCCCGGGACCTGGTACCGGTCGTCAAGATTAAATACCGTATGAAAAATCGGGTCGCTGTTCGGCAAATCCACAATCGGCCGGTCTGGAAACACTTTCTTCATGCTTTCGACGAAGGTCTGCCACTCCCAGGTGCCATGGAAATCGTCACACATGAAAAAGCCGCCCCGCAGAAGATAGTCCCGCAGTTTTGCCGCTTCCAGGTCCGTCAAATCCCAATGCCCGACCTCCACGCCGTACAGCCACGGCCAGTTATAGATATCGTCGGCGTCCTCGGCCGCCACCGGCTGCTCTACCGAGCGCGCCTGTATTCTGGTAAGACGTCGCACAGCCGCCGAAAGGTGCCGGTCCGATCGCGGATAATCGATAGTCCAGTTTCCCGGCCGCCACATGGCCACCGAACGGTACATGAAGCGCGCGAATACCCACTCGCCGGGTACATTGGCATCGGGAGGTATCGGTAGATCGTTTTCGTTGTAGTCCCAGCCCGGGTATTCGCGAAATTTTCCAGGCTGCTGGGCGGCCCGGTTCGTGCGTTTGCCTACGCTGGACGGATCGCCAAAGGGCGCAGTGGCGCACACCGCGCTGAAGAGCGCAAGGCAGGGGATCGCGAACAGAAGGCCGCGCAACTTCATAATCGAAGTGGCTGGCGTCAGAATAGCACGCTGGCAATCGGCCGCTACTTCCGGCGAGCCCGAAGCGGCGGCATCGAAAACGAATCAAGAAGGCCGATTGCCAATCGGCCGCGGCTTACCAAGCCGCCCCACAAAGCAGGCTAGCCGCAACCAAACGTGCTGTGCGGATTCAGGAGCGAACGTTACCGCTCCCTCGCGGTCGCGGCTCAGTTTCAAGATCAACGACTTGCGAAGTTTGTTTGTCAGGCGGGCAGGAAATCGTCGCAAGCAGCAAAGAATTTGAAATGTAGTAGTACAACCGCGCTTCAGCGAAATCTTCGCACACTGGAAAGAAATCAAAGAAATCAAGGTGTAGTAGTACACGGCTGTCTCTGGCTTAAAGTCAACGGCATTGCGCCATAGATGCGATTAATCGCTCGGATTCTGCCATATCGCGGTTCAGATCGCGGAGCTGTTGGCCTTCGACTTTGTATTGGGCGAGCACAATTTCCCATTTGTGGCGTTCTTTCTTCATATCGTGGCGCTCCTGTTTGCGGATTTGGTCGGCCTGAGCATGCTGTTGCCGTTCGAAGCCAATTTCGGCTTTTCGCTTTTCGGCTCTTAGCTTTAGCAGATCGTTCAGGGCTTTGTGGAAGGCGCGCTCGTGCGTGGTCTGGTAGCGCAGGTAGAGAGCGAGCTTGCGATCATCGATGATTTGGCCAGTGGTGTAGTCGAAGCAGGCTTCTTCGAGCCGCATGGCGCGGTGGCGGAGCCAGTGGTGCTCGGCCAAGGCCTGGACGAGCGTTTCTTCGGTGGGAGTCTCCGGTTGGTGCTCCTGCTGGAACTGGGCCAGGAGTTTGAGATAGTCGGTCTGCGATTCGCAGGGCAGCACCCAGAATTCGCTGCGGGGAGTGAGGCCGTGACGGAAGTTGTTGCGCGCGGCGGCGGCTTTTCCTGCCTCTGACGTAGGACCCGTCGATAATTGTGCGTTCGCCTGGTTGGCGGCGATCTGCGCTTGGGTAGACATTGGGAATACTCCTTCACACGCGAGTTTCACGCCGGGGCGTGCGGAGACGGCATGCAGATTCCCATCAACCCAATGAAAATATTGGAAATAGAAAAATTCAGAAAATTGAAATGGCGGTGGGCATCTGTCAGTTGTGAATCAAACCGCAAAAAACTATCTCCCTGCAGCGGGACTCGACTGGCTGCTGCCGCTGTATGATCCATTTGTCAAGCTCCTGGGAGTCGACCGCCTGAGAAATGAGCTGCTTACCAGCGCCGCGATCCGGCCAGGACATCGGGTTCTCGATATCGGCTGCGGTACGGGTACTCTAGTGACACTCATCAAGCGCCGTTACCCGGATGTCGAAGTGATCGGTCTCGATCCCGATCCTAAAGCGCTCGCGCGTGCTGCTCGAAAAGCGCGCCGGGCGAATGTAGCCATCCAATTGGACCAGGGGTTTTCGAATGAACTTCCTTATCCGGATGCCTTTTTCGACCGCGTCTTATCGTCCTTTATGTTCCACCATGTAGAGCCTGAGCAGAAGTCGGCAACATTGCGGGAAGTCCGGCGGACGCTTAAGCCTGGCGGCGAGCTTCACTTAATGGATTTCGGTGGACCCACCGTCGAGCCGAAAGGCTTTCTCGCGCGTCTACTGCATTCGCACCATCGGCTGAAAGATAATTTCGGAGACCGTATTCTCGTGCTTATGGCCCAAGCCGGTTTTGCGGATTCTCACGAAGTCTTTCATCGGCGAACGTTTTTCGGACAGACTGCCTATTACCGCGCCACCGCGCCGGCGGCATAGGCGAGTGGCGGCTGGGTTAAAATACAGTCCGCGTATCACGGAGCCCTGCTGCCAGGCAGGCAGAGACAACGACAAGTCTCGGAGGGACTGAAATAGCCATGAACTCTTCACAAGGCGCGACCAGCCGTCGTGAATTCATCAAGACCAGCGGTAAATCGGCTGCATTTTCGGCTTTGGCCAACGTTGCGATTCCTCCGGTCCACGCAGCGGGCAGCGACCTGATCCAGGTAGCCCTCGTCGGCTGTGGCGGGCGCGGCGGCGGCGCGGCGGCGAATGCACTATCCGTCAAGCGCGGCCCCATCAAGCTGGTCGCTATGGCGGACCTGTTCCCGGAACGCCTTGCGAGTGACCTGAATAAGTTACAGCAGCGATTCCCGAGTCAGGTCGATGTACCGCCGGATCGCCAGTTTCTCGGCTTCGACGCCTATCAGAAGGCGATGGATTGTTTGAAGCCGGGCGATGTCATCATCTTCGCAACGCCGCCGGCGTTTCGCTGGGTGCACTTCACCTACGCTATCCAGAAAGGCTTGAATGTCTTTATGGAAAAGCCGCTCACGTGCGACGGCCCAACGAGCAAGCGCATGTTCGCGCTCGCCCAGGATGCCGCAGCCAAGAACCTCAAGGTTGGGGTAGGGCTCATGTCGCGTCATAGCCGGGCGCTGCAGGAACTGGCTGACCGTGTCCATAACGGAGAGATCGGCGAGATCATTCTGCAGCGTGGTTACCGCATGCATGGCCCCGGCGGATATTTCCTTTCCCTGCCCAAGCCGGCTGATATCACCGACCTGCTCTACCAAGTGAAGCGCTTCCACAGCTTCATCTGGGCGAGCGGGGGCTGTTACAACGACTTTTATATCCACCTCATCGATCATCTGGGATGGATGAAGAACGAATGGCCGATAAAGGCGCAGGCGTTGGGCGGCCGGCATTACAAGGTCAGTCCCGAAGGAATCGCCTACGTGGATCAGAATTTTGACGTCTATTCAGTGGAATATACGTATTCAGATGGCACCAAGTTTTTCTTTGACGGGCGCTGCATGAAAGGATGCGAGGAGATCTACACCAGTTGCCTGCAAGGGACCAAGGGCATGGGGATCGCTTCCAAGAGCGGCGATTGCGGGCTGCCATCAAGCCTGTACAAGAGTCAGACGGCGACCGCTGCAAACCTGATCTGGGAATCCAAGGTGAGCCCGGACGAGAAGGATCCTTATCAAAACGAGTGGAACGATTTGATCGACGCTATTCGAGACAACAAACCTTACAACGAGGTCAAACGCGGCGTGGAGGCGAGCTTGGTTTCTAGCATGGGCCGCATGGCAGCCAACACTGGCCGGGAAATTACGTTTGACGAGATGCTCCAATGCGAGCACGATATGGCGCCGGACATAGAGAAGTTCACAATGGATTCCGCGGCGCCGCTCCTTGCGGACGCCAGCGGCAGATATCCCGTGCCGCAGCCCGGCATCATAACCACGAGGGAATACTGACAAGTTCGTCCGTGGTGGCCAAACTTAAAGCCCATTTGACGCCGCCCTAACTCAAGTTCGTCACAACCACTCCCTACGGTCGTGGCTCAGAAAGCTGCTCGAACATTTTCAGCAATTTACCGAGCCGTGACCGCAGGGAGCGGTCTTCAACATTCAAGGTGACGAACTTGAGCTAACCGGGCCTTTCAGATAGCGCGAAGCGAACGTCAGAAACGTGGGCCAGTTCGGTGCGGGAGTATGTCCGCCGCTATGTTGGCGAAACGCAACATCGCCATCGATCAGTGGGGTTTCGATGGGAGGAAACTCGGTCGTGCCCATGTCTTTCTTCCCGAGCAGCCGGTAGACCGGCCCGGCTCCGGCGGCCGCCAGGAACATGCCCTTCGCATCCACCCAGCCATCTCCCTTCTCGACTGACCCAGCGCTGATAAATACAGGCCGCGGCGCGCACAGTGCCACTAATTCGTGTGAATCGACCGGCAGATCATTCCAGGTGAGTGGGCCGGCATATTTCAAAAAATTCCCGGCCATCCAGTGGTACTCGCCCGTGCCCGCTACGTTCTCTACCAGTTCGCCCCAATTGCGCCGGTGCAGCTTGGCGCCGCCTTCGCCCGACGAGCTGACATAGGCGATCGCAAAGCGCGGGTCGTAGGCCATGGTGACAAGCGCCGCCTTCCCGTAGCGGGAATGCCCCTCGATGCCCACCTGCTTCGCATCCACAGCTTTATCTGTTTCGAAGTAATCGAGCGCACGGCTGGCTCCCCATGCCCACGCCCGTAGCGCGCCCCAATCGTCGAGCTTGCGCGGCTCGCCGCGATTGGTCAATCCAATAATCCCGCTAGTCAGCCCGGCTCCGTTATCCGGCTGGATGGTCGTAGCAAGCAGTACGGCGTAACCCCAGCCCCTCGCCAAAACCTGCTCCTGCCAGCTCGGGCCTGGCGGACCAGGCGGAGGAGCGGGCCGGCGCACTCCGGGCGGCCATACGAACCCGAACTCCATAATCACCGGCACCGGACCGGCCGCATGGGCCGGCGTAGTCAACGTCAATTGCATATCTACCTTGACCGACGGGTATGCGGAATTGTCCACATGCCCGATCAGGTGCTTTGTAATGACCGGCACGCTTGCCTTCGTCTCGCGATCCGTGCCCGTCACCGACCAAGTCACTTTCGGCACATGCTTCGGGACCCGGCCGTAAATCTCGCGATCGAAATCTTCCACGATTTGCGGCCGCCGCTGTTTCCACCACATCTTCGCGGTGGTCACTTTCTTGCCGTTCTTCAATACCAGCGGATCGGGGAGGGTGGGGTAGGGATTCGCTTTGGATTCGTCGTAATTGGCGGCGTTCGGCGCGTTTGGATTGCGGCCATCGGCGCCTTTTCGCAACGATTGAATATGCAGCAGGTCCATTAGCCGTTGATGGTCCTGCTCAGCGGTCAGTTGGGCCGCCCGTGCCGCTGCTGTACCAAATAGCGCGAGCGCCAGTGAGGCGCGAAGGGATCTGGCAGTGAGCATAAAATCTCCTCACTGCATTATGTTCGATTTAGAAACTAAATCGCGCCTGCAACTGCACGATGCGCCCGGAAAGGGCTGCTTGCGGCTGACCGAATAGCGGATTGCTCGTCGTTCCGTTCGTGCTGATAATATTGGCGTCGAACGGATTTCCGCCATTGTTCAAATCAACTAGATTGGTTTTGTTGAAGATGTTGAACAAATCCGCACGGAACTGGAATCGAGCGTTCTCGCCAAAAATCGGCAGCCGGGGCAATCCGAACGACTTTTGTAAGGCCATATCGACGTTGAAATAGCCCGGCCCTGTAAACACATTCCGACCCACTGAGGGAGCCGGCGGAATACCCATAGACGGAAACGTGGGAACCGTTAGATAGGCCAGTGCTCCATTCGGGAAATTGCCGCTCGGCATCTTGAACGCATCGTTGCTGTAGTCGGTTCCCGCGCCGCCTAAATACCCGGCAGGGCGCAAATTGCAATAGCCGCTGTTCGGATACACGAGGTTGCAACTCGTATTGGTGTAGAAGGGCGACCACGGATATCCTGTGTGCGCGTTCAGAATTCCGCTCAATTCCCAGCCGCCGAAAATCTTTTCCGCCCAACCACCATTCTTGAAAATTTGCGGCGTCCATAACCCGTAAAGTTTGAAATTGTGCCGCACGTCGTAATCTGCCGATCCCTTGTTGTATTGCTGTCCAAATGGGTACGGGCCAATGAAATAGTCGTTCGACCCGCCGTCTATCGTGTGGCTCCAACGATATTGGAAATCCAATTGGAAGTTATGCGAGAACCGTTTTTCCAGTTCCGCCAGCAGCGCATTGTAGCTTGCATTGGCTATGTTGTCGAAGAAATATAGATGGGTTACCTGCGGGTTCAACGGAGTGTAGTGCAGGTTTACGTTGTTCTGAATCGTAAGATGCCGGCTCAAGCTCCCCTGGTACCCTACCTTCGAGACCCAGCTATTCGCAAGCTCATACTGGGATTCGAACGAGTAACGATAAGTGACCGGCGTCGGTAAATTAGTCGGAAAACCTGTTAAATCCACGCTCGTTCCGCTACCCGGCAATCCCGTGCTGGGATCGAATTGCAAAATGGCTGCGTGATTGAGTGGGAAGCCATTGTAAGCCGTGGGATCGCTGGGAACCTGGTACAGAATATTTGCGCCTGTCAGGGTCAAGCCGGCGATCAACGGCGGATTGCTGCGCCCGTTCAGCGTGACCGCTTGCTGCATACGGTTGTAACCGGCGCCGGCGCCGCCGCGCAGCACCCATCGTTGGCTGGACGGATTCGGCCGCCAGGCGAATCCAATCTGCGGCCCCCAATTATTCTTACTGGCGTTATAAAGATCCCCGCCGACTTTGAGTTTCAATCCGAATAATGGATTCGGCTGAGGGCCAAGAAGGGGATTGCTGATGTTGCCGTGCTTCTCGCTCACTGGCGTGAAGTATTCCCAGCGCAAGCCCAAATTCAATGTCAAGTTAGGCCGTATTTTCCAATCGTCCTGAAAGAAAACGCCGTAAATTTCGGAGCGAATATATTTCGTCGCGCGCGATGGAAAGCCTGTCAGAGGATTAAAGTTACCCGTTTCCTGGTACGGAGCGTCGTTGGCCAGATTCCAGATATTACGAAAACTATACGTGGGTCGCCCGGAGGGAGCCGAATTATCGTTGTCCTGCTCCTTTAGAATGTCGACGCCAAACTTGAACGAATGGGAGCCTTTGACCGAACTTACCGTGTCCCGCACGTTGTAGGTTGTCTGATTGAAAATGCTAGGTCCTGGCGCGCCTAAGAATTGCAAGTTTGCACTCCCCATGTTGTCCACCTTCGCCTGCGGCAGCCCAAACGGCGCTTGCGGATTGCTTCCGATCTCATCCCATAGCCATCGTGTGACACCGACGCGAGCCTCGTTCAGCCAGGATGGGGAGATCGTGTGCGTCCACAAGATTGTGGCGGCTTCATTCGTGCGATCGTTGTGCCACAGGTTCGCGGCTCGCGTCGGTCCGTTATAGTTTGTCTTGCTTACGGGCACATAATAGGTGCTGAATACCAGCAGATCGCGGTCGGTCAAATGATAATCGATGCGGCCGTTAAATTGTTGTGGGTTGGTGCTAGTCGGATTCGTCGTTTGCACGTTCATGATGTCCGAAATCCCGTCCAGGCCGCCGCCCACCCCTGGATTCCCGTTGTTCACAAACGTCGGGTCGGTCGCGCCCAATGGTAGATGCAGCGGCGATCCGATATCGAGTCCGAGCGGTTTGCCGGACGAGTCGGTAATTGCCTGGCAACCGGCGGCCGGAAAACCCGCGCTTGTGCAACTGAATGGAATAATCGCGTTATAGGAGACACCCTCGCCCGGGTAGCTGGCGTATTTCGCCGCAATGCTGTTGGGTACGGCGCTCTTGATTGTGTTCAAAAATTGTGGAGTCTCATACCACCCGAAGTTCAGCGCTGTCGTATCGCTGCGCAAAGTCTCATACGAGAAAAAGAAAAACAGGCGATTCTTCACAATCGGGCCACCAATGCTTCCCGCCCATTGGTTGAAGCGGTCGTTGTCTCGCTGGACAAGTTTGTTGGGACCGTTGTAGCGCTGGAAGGCATTCAACCCCGGACGCGTCGCCTTGAGAAGCGCACTCCCGTGGAATTCATTCGTCCCATTTTTGGAGACAACTAAGATTTGCGCCCCGCTGTTCCGCCCGTTCTCGGCGCTGTACGGATTCGATTGGACGGTGACTTCTTTCACCGATTCCTCATTGGGCGTGATCACCGCCGCTCCGCCCCAGGCGAGGCTGTTGACTTCAATGCCGTCGATCTGAAAGCTGTTCGACGCATTGCGTGTTCCGTTGGCACTGATCTGCACTTGATTTTCGGTTTGAAAAATACTGGTTGTGGAACTCGATCCGCCCGGGCCGGCGCTGCCCGGCAAATTTTGCGCGCCCGAGCCATTTGCCGAACGCGAATTGTCGCCGAACGTTCCCGACGCGAGTTGGGCGACCATAAACGGGTCACGCCCAAACGTTGGAAGCGATTGGATCTGCTGACTCGATAGCGTGCTCGAAAGATTTGCGTTCGCCGTATCGAGCACCGGGTTTTCCGACGCACTTACGGTTACCGTCTGCGCGGTAGGCGCTCCGACCTGCAACCGCACGTCTCTTCCTTGCGCTTGCTCCGATGCGATCGTCACGCCGCTGATCTCTTGCTTGGCAAATCCGGCTCTTTCCACCGTCAATGTGTAAGCGCCGGGCGCCAGATTGGAGAACGCATACACGCCCGTATCCGATGTGGTAGCCGTTCTACTGACATTCGTCTCCGTGCTTGTCAATGTGACCTTCGCATCCGGTATGATGCCGCCGGTTGCGTCCGTCACCGTCCCTTGTAAACTAGCGCGATACTGCGCCGAAGCTATTCCTGTACAGAGGGCGAAAATCGCCAGCGTTTTTTTGAATAACATGTTCGCGACGGTTCCTGTCCATCCACATAGATCGCCTCATGCATGCCTTGTGCCGCCCGCAAATCTACTTGGTCGCGCTGTCGTTACATGCACAAACCTCCTATTTTCAGCGGGTTTTTTTCGACAACAGTCTTACGCGCGACACATACTTCTACAGCAGCGGAAAGATGTCGGCGCCGAGCGTTCTCGAACTCGAAAGAGGAAAGCTTCCCGTCGATATCCACACCTTTCACACTCCTCCGAATGCTCTTCGCCTCTCCTGGAAATCCACGCCGGAAGGCGGCTGGGAAGCGGAAGTCCGGCTCTACGAGTGGCGCAATCGGCCTCTTTTCTTTCCAGGCAATTCACTGTCCTTTTGGTGTTATTCGACGGAGCCACTGGCGCATCTGCCGCGCCTGGTCTTGCGCGACAGCGCCAAGAACTTCACGGCCCCGCTCGAGATCCATCGCGGCCTTGCCGCCCGGCGCTGGACGCAAATCAAAATTCCGTTGCACGAATTTATCACCGCTTCGATTCATCCCTTCGATCTGCATCGCACCACCAGCGTGTTCTTCATTCAGGGCGCCACGGATTCGAAAACGCATAGGTTGTTTCTCGACGACATCGAAATTGTTCCGGAGCAAGCCGCTCCAGCGCGCCCGACTCCGGCGAAAGCGTTGGTTGCAAAAGGCTACGAGCGCCACATTGATTTGAGTTGGACGCCGGCGCAAAATCAGACCGTCACGATTTACCGGTCGCTCGAAAATGGCCCGTTCATTCCGATCGGGATCCAGGTTCCGGGTGTGAATCGCTATGCCGACTTTATCGGCCAAGTGAACGCGCATGCGCGCTATCGCTTATCTTCCGGATCACAGGTGGTTTCGGCGGCAACTCATCCCATGACCGACGACGAGCTGCTCACGATGGTCCAGGAGGCGTCCTTCCGCTACTACTGGGATGGTGCTCATCCGGTCTCTGGGATGACGCTTGAAAATCGTCCCGGCGACGACCGCATCGTGGCCACCGGAGCCAGCGGGTTCGGCATCATGGCGTTGATCGTCGGCGTCGATCGCCACTTCATCACCCGCCGGCAGGGGCTCGATCGCCTTCTCACCATCACACACTTTCTGGCGCGCGCCGATCGCTTTCACGGCGTCTGGCCTCATTTTATGGACGGCGCTACCGGCCGACGTTTGCCGGTCTTCGGCATGTACGATAACGGCGCCGATCTGGTCGAGACTTCCTTCCTCATGCAAGGCCTGCTGGCCGCGCGTGAGTATTTTCACGACGCGGAGCTATCAAACAACATCACCGCTCTTTGGAAAAGCGTCGAATGGGACTGGTTCCGCCGTGCTCCCAACGGAAAGGCGCTGTACTGGCACTGGTCGCCCGAATACTCGTGGCACATTAATCATCCGCTGAACGGCTGGAATGAAGTGCTGATCACGTACCTGCTTGCCATGGCATCGCCGACTCACGCGATACCGGCTAGCCTTTACGACTCCGGCTGGGGCGGCTATCCGAAAGAATTCACCGGCCCTATTTTCTTCACACATTACTCCTATATGGGCTTTGATCCGCACAGCAGTTATTTCAAGGATCTGCGCCAAATGGCCCTCGCGAACCATGCGTACTGCCTGCGAAAAGGCTATCCAAAAGGTGTTTGGGGCATCACCGCAGTCGATGGTCCTGGCGGTTACGTGCCCTACGAACCCAATCCATCGCTCGACGACGGCACTATCGCTCCTACCGGCGCTATCTCATCTTTTCCCTACACGCCGAAACTTTCGCTCGATGCGCTTCACCACTTCTATCGCGATTTGGGAGGCAGCTTATGGGGAATCTACGGCTTTCGCGACGCGTTCAATCTGAAAGAGAACTGGTTTTCGAGAATTTACATGGGCCTGAACCAGGCGCCCATGGCCGTCATGATTGAGAACTATCGCACTGGCCTCGTCTGGAAGAGCTTCATGGCGAACCCGGAAATCGCCCGCATGCTTCAGCGCACGCGTTTGAAGCACTAAAATTGTCCCTGGATGAAAAAATCGCTTCTCTTCTTTACCGGCCTTGCTCTGGCCTCGCTCCTCTATGGGCTCACTCGGCCTGCCGACATTCCGTTTCAAAAGCGGCAAATCGATCTGGGCGCTAGTGAGACGGCCGCACTCGCAGATATCAATGGCGACGGCAAACTCGATATTGTCTCCGGCGAAAACTGGTACGAAGCTCCCGGTTGGAAGCGTCATCACTTTCGCCAGATTCCGTACATGAACGGCTATGTCGATAATTTCAGCGATTTGCCGCTCGACGTAAATGGCGACGGCCAGCCCGATATCGTAAGTTGCTCCTGGTTTCAGCGCTCTTTGCGCTGGTGGAAGAATCCGGGCGCGCGGGGCGGGGAAGTCGAGTGGACTGCGCAGACGATTCAGGAAGGCTTCCCGATCGAATTCGCCTTTTTGGTAGATCTCGACAACGACGGCAAGGCCCGCGAAGTCCTTCCGCAATTCGGCGACACGCACGCCCCGCTGAGTTGGTATGAAGTGCAAAACGGGAAGTTCGTGCGTCACATCGTGAGCAATACGAGCTACGGCCATGGCATCGGCGCGGGCGATGTCAATCGGGATGGCCGCAACGACATCATCACGCCGAAGGGTTGGTTTGAAGCGCCGACCAACCCGCGTAAGGACAAATGGACCTGGCACGCCGAGTACGATCTCGGAACGAGCGCGGGATTTATATATGCCTACGACATCAATGGCGACGGCCGTAACGACTTAATCACTACCTCAGCGCACGACTATGGCTTCTTCTGGCTCGGGCAAGCGGCCGATCATCGATGGACCAAACACATGATCGATGAAACGTGGTCGCAAGGGCACGCCATGACGATGATCGATCTGGATGGCGACGGACGGCCCGACTTTTTGACAGGCAAACGATATATGGCGCATGATACCGATCCCGGAGCCCGCGAGCCGCTGGGAGTCTACTGGTATCAGTTCCTAAAAGGTGACGATGGAAAGGTCGTCTGGGTAAAGCACGTCATTGACTACAGCACGCGTACGGGCGGCGGTATGCAGATTCCCGTTGCCGCGCACTTGGGCTTTGTTACGGCCGGGAAAAGCGGCCTCTTTCTTTTCGAAAATCCAACGCTCCGCCTCCGTGGATCATCGCCGCGGTGATCACATCGACTAACCGTCGCTTTTGAGCCGTTTCAGCAGTGCGATGGCCTTTCGAATATCCGCCGCCTGACGCTCTTCGTCTACGCCTTCACGTTCAATGGTTAGCACGCCGCGGTAGCCGATCTCTTTCAACTTCGCCAGAAATTTGGCAAAATCCACGCTGCCATCGCCGAGCGGCTGCTCCTTGCCCAGAGCGAGCGGCTGGTCTCGTGGCGGCCAGTTCCCATCTTTGCAATGAACTGAAAGCACGCGCTTCGCCAATACGTCCAGCGCTTCGATCGGATCGCCGGTACCGTACAAAATCATGTTGGCGGGATCGAAATTGATTCGTAGATTGGGGCGGTCTACGTCCTCGATGAATCGAAGCAGCACACGCGCCGGCTCCTGTCCGGTCTCGAGCGTGAAGGATTGGCCGTTATTCCCGCAGTGGTCGCACAAATCTCGCGCCACGTCCCGAATCTCGGCATAAAGCGCAGCCTTCGGATCTTCCGGCACGAAGCCGATGTGGCACGCCACGCTTTCAAGCCCTAAGCTTCGCGCCACATCCGAAACCGCTTTGGTCCGCGCAACGCGCTCGGCGCGCGTTGCGGACGGCACCAGGCCAACCGTTTTTTGTACAGTCGGAATGTCCGCGTAATCCTCGCCTACATAGCTGCACACGGCGGCAATCGCGGTGAAATGCTCCGCGGTCAAAGCCTCGTCCCATCGCTCGGCCGCGCCTTCGAGCGGCAGATGGCCGGGAAATCCCAGTTGCCCCGCGCGCAATCCAAAGCTCTTGACGTGCCGAAGCGTTTCGCGCGCATCCGGCCGCGCCCAGAACATCAAT
>JAICIH010000107.1 GCA_025924475.1 Bryobacteraceae bacterium | reverse complement strand
CTGCCAAAAACGTTGGTTTTGAGCGAAACCGAAAGAAATGTACCTATTCGATCCGCAAACGGCCCGATTCGCTTTCAAATCTCGCTCGAAAACGGAGAGAGTCTTACCGGCTCGATCGATTCCGCGGAATGGCTGCTGCCGCAAGAAGTTCCGCTCGGCTATCACAAGCTGAAGCTGACCGCTGTCGACAAATCGGCCGAATGCCATTTGATCGTTTGTCCGGACAGAACCTATTTGCCGGCTCAATTGGCCCACGGCGGTAAAACGGCCGGCTTCAACGTGGCGCTCTACGGCTTGCGTTCCAATCGCAATTGGGGATGCGGTGATTTTACCGATCTTCGTGCGCTTGTCGAATGGGCGCACGACGAACTCGGGTTCAGCTTCGTCGGTGTAAATCCGCTGCACGCGCTGCACAATCGCGTGCCTTTTAATACGAGTCCTTATCTCCCGCTCTCTATTTATTACAAAAACCTGATCTACATCGATATCGAGCGCGTTCCCGAATTTGAAGTCTCCCGCTGTGCGCAAGCGCTTCTCGAATCACCCCGCATCCGGCAAAAAATAGAAGCGGCGCGTGCGGCCGAGTTTGTCGAATACGAACAAGTGGCTTCGTTGAAGAAGCGTTTTCTGAAGCTCTTGTATCGGGAATTTTTGAAACATCCGAATCCGGATCGCGCCCGCGCCTTTGCCGAATACTGCGCGTGCGAAGGCGAGCTACTCGACAAATTCGCCCTCTACTGTGCGCTCGACGAGGTCCTCCACAAACAGGACCGCAATCGCTGGACGTGGCGCGATTGGCCTGAGCAGTATCAATGCGCCGATTCGGATGCCGTGCGGACATTCGCGCAACAGTATCGGCGTACGGTCGAATTCTATAAATACATCCAATTCGTTATCGACGAACAGTTGTGCGCCGTGCAGCGGCACGCCAAATCCCGCGGCATGGAGATCGGCCTGTATCACGATCTCGCGGTTGCTACCGACAGTTGTGGCGCGGACCTCTGGGCGCACCGAAAATTCTTCGTGAATGGCTGCCGTGTCGGCGCTCCGCCTGACGATTTTTCTCCGAACGGACAGGACTGGAGCTTCCCCCCGCCCGATACATGCGCGCATCGCGATAGCGGATACCGCCTGTATCGCGCGAGCATCCGCAAAATCGTCTCCTACGGCGGCGCCCTTCGCATCGATCACGTGATGCGCCTTTTTCGTCTGTTTTGGATTCCCATCGGGCTTGAGGCTCGCGACGGCGCCTACGTTCGTGACAATGCGGTAGATCTGTTGCGAATCCTCGCTCTAGAAAGCGTGCGCAGTAAAAACATCATCATCGGCGAAGACTTAGGAACCGTTACCGACGAAATCCGCGACATGCTTTCGCGCTTCGGAATTTTGAGCTATCGGCTCTTCTATTTCGAAAAGCACTCCCGCGAAGGATCTTTCCGCGCCAGTTCGGAATATCCGCGCCAAGCGCTTGTGTCGAGCGCCACACATGACTTGCCCACGCTCGCCGGATTTTGGCTAGGACGCGACATCGAAGCCCGCCGCGCGGCTGGTCTCGCTGACGAGCAAGGCTACCGCAATCAATGGCACGATCGACGCCGCGAAAAGCAGGGCATGCTGGATGCTCTACATGCCGAACATCTGCTGCCTGACTATTTCGAACGGAACGCCGATCGCATTCCCGATTTGAATGGCGATCTGCACAACGCGATCGTCGGCTTCCTGGCGCAAATGCCGTCCGTGATTCTGCTGCTCAACCACGAAGATTTCACCAAGGAGACTGAGCAGCAAAATCTGCCCGGCAGCACCGCCCAATATCCGAACTGGCGCCGCAAGACGAAATTCGCAATTGAAGATTTACATTCGGATGCCGCTCGGCCGTTCTCCGCAATGTTTCGCGATCAGCTTCGCCGCAGCGGCCGCTGAAGTTCAGGTTTTCCGGATCGCCACGTCCAGATTCATGCTGGGCACAGTGCCCCAAAGCCGGTCGGTCATGCGGAAAAATGCCGCTATTACTTTTTTGATCCACCAATAGCGATGGTGACTCGTACCCTCCAGCCAATAGGCCGCCCGGTCCCGGCCTTTAGGCTGTAGAACGGCGCCGCGTTCTCCCGCTCTTCGCAAATCTCGTAAGATCTCACGCTCGGTTCCGCCGCGAATGCCTGCCCGCAAATGGACATTCCAATCGCGGGAACGCGTGATGTCCGGATTGATCCTGCTCAGATGACGTGACAAGAACAGGCTCAATTTGTCCGGCAGGTAATTGATAAACCATAGTCCCGTTGTGTGATGCTCATATGGAAAGTAGCGATAGGGCGTTTGATTGATAAACAGCGTTCCACCGGGCTTCAGCTTCGACCAGATCAACGGCATGACCTGCCGCCGTTCGGCCGGGAGAAGGTGCTCATATACAGCGCTAAGCATCACATAATCAAACGTTCCTATTTCATCCGGCAAACGTTTGGCGTCTGGCGACACGAGGAAATGAACGTTGGGGAGAGATCGTGCCGCCAGAACGCGTTCGGCGAGTTGTATCCTCGCCGGATCCAGTTCAACTCCTACGATTTCCGTTTCCGGAAGTATGGCTCCCATGCACAGAGTCGAGGCGCCCTGGCCGCAGCCGAAATCGAGCAGCCGCTTGCCGCGGAAATCCGCTTCGTCGAAATAGGCCAGCAACTGTGTGCTGAGCACTTTTCTGACATACTCCGGATCGTCTAGCCGCGCCAGTGAATCGCAAAGGCGGCTGAATGATGCATCCAGAAACGACGAGATGACGTTCGGCGGAAGCGAGGTCTCGCAGCTTTGGCGCGGAATAAAAATATTTCTGTCATTTGGCTTCAAAGTAACTTTAAAGCGGCCGTTCGGGATCGGCACGACCTCCACGGAACCTTCGGGGGCAGTCAAAACCGCGGGCCCGTATGTAGCAGGACTCGATGCTGCCATGAAAACTGGACATTCCGGCGGATAGAAGGGTTTCCTTTCGCTACGCTCGCAATTTTGCGTGTACGCCGCCGCACTCGAGCGATTCGCTACCATCCAAGTCATGATGAAAGCTTTGTTGCTTTCCGAATATGGAAGGCTGGAGATGGTGGAAGTCCCGATGCCGCGCCCCGGGCCGGACGATGTACTCATTCGTGTGGAGGCCTGCGGTATTTGTGGCAGCGACGTGCACGGCTACGATGGCAGCTCTGGGCGGCGGATTCCGCCGATTGTAATGGGCCATGAAGCGGCTGGAACGATAGCCGCGCGCGGGGCTCAAACGTCCGGTCCTCAGGAAGGAGACCGCGTCACCTTCGATTCCACCATCTATTGCGGCGTTTGCGCCTATTGCCGCAAAGGTGAAATGAATCTTTGTGAGAATCGCGAGGTGCTCGGCGTCTCGACTCCGGAATATCGCCGCGCCGGCGCCTTCGCCGAGTATGTCGTGGTCCCCACGCGCGTCGTCCATCCTCTGCCCGCTAATGTGCCCTTCGCCGAAGCAGCCATAGTCGAGCCGCTCGCGGTTGCCGTCCATGCCGTTTCGCTGGCCGAAATTCCAAAAGGCGCGACGGCGATGGTCGTGGGCGCGGGCATGATCGGCCTACTCGTTTTGCAAGCGCTGCGAGACGCCGGCTGCTCCCAAATCATCGTCACCGATATCGACGATAGCCGTCTGGCGCTTGCCTCGAAATTGGGCGCCACGGCAACTATCAACGCGAAGACTACCGATGCGGTTACGCAAATTGTAGAGGGGACTTCCGGCGCCGGTGTCGACGTTGCGCTCGAAGCAGTTGGCAGTACTCCCACAATCAAAGCTGCGATTGAAAGCGTACGCAAAGGCGGAACGGTAGTCCTGATTGGCAACGTAACGCCATCGGTCGAAATTCCGCTCCAGATGGTGGTGAGCCGGCAGATTCGTTTGCAGGGTTCCGCCGCCTCCGCCGGCGAGTACCCGAAGAGCATCGACATGCTGGCCCGCGGCGCGGTGGATGTGAAGCCTCTGATTAGCGTTGTTGCTCCACTGGCTGAAGGACCAGGCTGGTTTGACCGGCTGCACGCGCGCGAGCCCAATTTGATGAAGGTGGTGCTCGCGCCGGGGCTGCCGCAATGAGCAATGAATTATTCGACCTCACCGGCCGCGTCGCCATAGTTACCGGAACCAGCCGCGGCCTCGGCCAGTATTTCGGCCGCGCGCTCGCCAAAGCGGGCGCTGACCTGGTGATCACCAGCCGCCATCTGAATTCTCTGCTTCCATTTCAGAAGGAGATCGAAGAACTCGGCCGCCGCGCCGTGCCGGTCGAATTGGATGTTCGCAGCGCCGAGAGCATCGAACGTATGGCCGCTCTCGCCGAAGAAGCCTACGGAAAAATCGATATTCTTGTCAACAACGCCGGCATGAACATCCGCAAACCGGCTCTGGACATTACTTGGGACGATTGGAACGCAGTACTCGATACAAATTTACGCGGCAGTTTTTTCGTGGCCCAGGCGGTCGCGCGCCGCATGATTGCCGGCGGCTACGGACGCATCATCAATATCGGTTCAGTCACCAGCGTTGCGGGCTACGCCGGCCTCGCTCCCTACACCGCAAGCCGCGGCGGCATTCGTCAATTGACGATGAGTCTTGCCGACGATTGGGGCAAGTTCGGCGTTACCGTCAACTGCCTCGCTCCCGGCTGGTTTCGCACCGAGCAGAACAAGGTGATGTATGAGGACAAGGAATGGGTCGAGTATTTGAGCGATCGCATTCCGATGAAGCGCCCCGGCCAACCCGACGATCTCGATTCCGCGGTAGTGTTCCTGGCGGCCGAATCGAGCCGCTATATCACCGGGCAGCTCCTCCTAATTGATGGCGGCATCTCAACCGGCGCCGTTCGTGCGCTGCCCAAGAAATCAACTGCGCGTTAGCCTTGCCTGCTTCTGCCGCGCTAATTTTACGTGCCCGGCTGCCGATTCCATCTTGAGACGCGCCGCCGTAGGAATTTTGGTAAGCAACATCGTCAGCAGCCGGTAACGCCATCCGGGAATGACGAATAATTTGCGGCGGCGCAATCCGTCTAGCGATGCATCCACCACATCCTCGGCGCTCATCCAGAACTTGGGCCCGGCGAGCCCACTGCGGCTCACCGCCATGGTGTCGTGAAACTCGGAATAAGTGAAGCCGGGGCAGAGCGCCTGCACGACCACGTTCGACCTGGCGTTCTTCAATTCCACATAGAGCCCTTCCGTGAACGCTGTCATCCAGCTTTTCGTTGCGCCGTAGCTCACCGATCCGGGACTCCTCACGAACGCCGAAACGGAAGCCACGTTGATGATTCCACCGAAGCCGCGCGCCACCATGCCTTCGAGCGCGGCATGCGTCAACCGCACCGTTGCCATCACATGCAGCTTGTGCATGCGCTCCTGCATGGCCAGATCCGATTCCCAAAACAGGCCCTTAGTCCCAAACCCTGCGTTGTTTACTAAGAGAGCTAAGCGACGTTCGTTCCGGACGCGCTCGGCGACTCTTGCCAGCGCAGTTTCTTCCGCCAGATCCGCCGGTAGAACTTCGATATTCGTGCCGTAGGCTTCGCCGAGTTCCGCAGCCAACGCTTCGAGCCGCTCCTGGCGGCGTGCAATCAAAAGTAAATCGTGCTCGGCTGCCAATTTCCGCGCGAATACCGCGCCAATTCCGCTCGATGCACCGGTAATCGCAACAATTGTTCTTTCCGTCACGCTTTTAGTCTAGGAAACGCGAAAAGCTGCTGAATTATGTGCCGGATTGAAACGCTGGGGCGGGCGGCGTCACCAAGCGGCATCAAGCCTCATGTCTGCCGTTACGCAGGGATTTTCGAGTCAGCCGGCAAGTGCGCCGTTGTACCATCGTGTCTATCGCCTCAGAGGAACCTTGGAGCGCCAGGCCTTCGACGAAAGCTACGTAAACCTTCTGATCCGCGGCGACGCGGAAACGGAGCGGCACTTCAGCCGCTATTTCGGTGAATTGCTCTCCATCAAGCTGCGCTGCCGGTTGCGCTCTTCGCATCTGGTCGAAGACGCTCGCCAGGAAACTTTTTTGCGGGTACTGAACGTACTGCGCAATAAGGGCGGCCTCGAGCATCCGGAGCGGCTCGGCGCTTTTGTGAATGCGGTCTGCGACAACGTTCTTTCGGAATTTTTCCGCGCCGGGAGTCGTTATCAACAGCCGCCAGAAAACGCGCCGGAGCCGGAAGACGAATCGGCCAGCGCCGATTCCGGCTGTATCACGGAGGAACGCAAGCGGCTCATTCGGCAGGTTTTGAATAAGCTTTCCGAAACCGATCGGGCGGTCCTCCGAAAGGTTTTTCTCGAGGATCGCGATAAAGACGAGATCTGCCGTGAACTGGGTATCGACCGCGACTACTTACGCGTACGGGTACACCGCGCCTTGGCGCGCTTCCGAAGCGCCCTCGAAAAAGATACAGGGATTAAATCCTTAGCCACCGCAGTAACCTAGGTGAAACGTCCGGTGGGTCTCTCTCACTACTGGATAGACGCTATGAACCACCAATTGGCAGAACAGACCCAAGCGGTCGATAAATACCTGCTAAACGAACTGAGCGAGGAGGAGAGGCTGGAATTCGAAGCCCATTACTTTGAATGCCAGATTTGCGCCGACAGGCTCAAGCAGGATGTAATCGCCGTTGAAAATCTTAAACAAGTATTTCTTGATGAACAGCGGGAGGCGAGCGAACAGCGCGTCGCCACCGCCTCTGGTCGCGGCAGGGGCTGGCTGAGCTGGCTCAGGCCGGCGACTCTTGTTCCCACATTCGCCGCGCTTGCTTTAGCGCTCGTCGTCGGCTATCAGAACTTCGTATACATACCGGGACTCACGCGACCGCAGGCGCTCGATACGGTCCCGATTCCTTCCACCGCTCGCGACAGCGGACCCGTGGTCGCTATCGACCGCGGATCGCCGATGTTCAACCTCAGCTTCGACGTGGATTCTCCGCAGGCCTATTCGTCCTACATCTGCGATTTTCAAAGCGAAGGCAAAGGTTCGATTCTCGAAGTGAACTCCGGTCCGCGCAAAGTGGCGGCATTTACTCTCGAGCTTCTCCTGCCCACCAGGCGATTTCCTCCGGGCCGTTATGTGATGATCTTAAGACCCGCTTCGCAACCGGAAACGGTTCTCGACCGGTTTTCATTTGCGATTCAGGACAAGGAGCCTCATGGATAATCCGCCCGTAGAAAAGCGATTCATTTTTAATGGCGCCGCTGTAGCATTGGCGGCGCACATCCGCCGTCCGAACGATTTGTTTATACGCGCCGTCGCGCCCACCAATATTCCGGTGACCGGCGGCCTTGCCGAAGGGCAGGCGAGCGGCCAGAATTTTCACGAAATCATTTCCTTTGAATCGGCATCGAGCCGCACACTCGGCGACTTCGCCGATACCCATAGCGCCGCGAGTTTCACGAACGCCAATCACGGGGAGAATGGGCTCTCGACTCATACGTTCGTCGAATCCTCGGTGAGCGGGCTCAAAGTGGACGTGCCGCTCGATACGGGTAAAGGCCGCCGCGTGTTCGCGGTGAAGCAGTTACGTGTTCGCCTGGAAAGCGCTTCGGATCGCCGCAATCCGATCGCCTTCCGATCGCTGGAAACCACTTTCGCGGAAGTCTCGGTAGACGAAGTTCCGCTCAAAGTGATTACCGTTGCCGACCTCTTTTCCCAGCACGAAACCAAAGCCAAACTCGTGCAGCGCTACGAGAAAGACGCCGATTTCCGCAAGCGGTACGGAAACCTGTTCTTCTCTACCGGCCGGCGCGAGAGCAAAAACGAAATTCCGAACTCCAAAGGTTTGATCTACGGGACCGTGGTGGCGGGTCTCGAGTGGCAAGGCAAAAAGCCCGATAAGTGTGAAATTATCGGCACAAATCGCCTAAAAATCGAAGGCCTCGGAAGCGTCTATTTTGGGGAGATTTTCATCGACGAAAACTACCGGCGCATAACCCTGATACGCTTTCAGCTTGGCTCTACCTATGGCGGGGATATGGCGGCTTGCGAAGCGCAGGGGAACGGCAGTACTTGGCCGCCAAGTTTTTCAGGTTTTTAGCTGTTGTCTACTTCTAGTTAGCTGCGGGCGTTCTCCGGAAAAGCTTTTTGAGTCGGCACGCGCCGAATCGGTGCGCGGGCAGTTCTCTCTAGCACGCAAATACGCAAACCAAGGGTACGAGCGGTTTCGCGACCAGCCATCTTCGGAGTGGCACTGGAAATTTAAGCTGCTGCTAGCCGAAATGCACTTGTACAACTTCGATACGCATCAAGCGGAAGCCTTGCTCACAACGCCTCCACCGAAAGAATATGGACGCCTCCTGCCTCGCTATGAAGAACTGCGCGGCTATGCTCTTTTGCTTCGGCAGCAGTATGTTGCAGGAGAACAATTGCTTCGCGCAACACTGATCAGTGCTCATGAGGCCAGCGAGTACGAAGTGGAAGCTGATACTCAACTCCTGCTTGCGGCATTTCTCAAAGATCGAGTTAAAGCGGAGGTGGCGGCCCGCAGCGCGCTGGAGATCGCGCGTACGCATGGGCTGAATTACCAGCGCTGCGCGGCGCTGCTGAATTTAGGCATGACGTTTGTTAGGCGTGCGCATTACGGCGACGCCATTCCGTACTTTCAGGATGCCAGCCGGATCGCGACGAAGATCGGCGCCACACTCTTGAACTCCTACGCCATTGGCAATACGGCTACCTGCTTCTATTCTCTCGGCGATCTTCCGCGCGCACTGCAATCGCGTCTTGAAGCCGTAGCTTTGCAGAAGAATGCCGGGCTCGCCGCCTCGCTCAAAGACAGTTATCTCGAGCTAGGCAACATCTATTTGGATAAGGGTGAAGATCTCCAGGCGCTTGGCTACTTCCGGCAGGCCCTTGCGCTCGTCAACAAAACCGATTCGCCAACCCAATTTGCCGCGTTGGCGAGCGCCGTTGCGCAGGCTCTCGAAGAGTCCGGATCGCTCGATGAAGCCGAACGCTACAATCGGCAAGCGTTCGACGCCTGCAGCAAAGAAGACAAAGAGCAACTTGCTTATGCATTTCTCACGCGCGCTCTGATTGCGGACCGGCGAGGCCAGCTTTCCGGAGCCCAACAAGCGTACCGCGAGGCGCTCGAAGCCGGCGCAAAGGTTCCGGCTGTTCAATGGCAAGCGTATGGCGGCCTTGGAAGAGCCTACGCCAGAAGCGGGGATTTTACTCGCGCCAAACAGAGTTATGAAAGTGCGCTGCGCGTCATCAAAGAGAATCGCGCCGACCAACTTCACAACGAATACAAAATCACGTTTCTTTCCAATCTGATGGGCTTCTATCAGGACTATGTCGAGCTACTGATCGAGCAGCACGACATCCGCCAGGCTCTTGAAATTGCCGATTCCAGCCGCGCGAGCGTTCTGACGGAAAATCTGGCCGGCGAAAACGGGATGACGGTCAGCCATCTCGAACACGATCTGAAATCGACCGAGGCCACTGTGCTGTTTTATTGGCTCGCTCCGAAGAATTCGTATTTGTGGATTCTTTCCTCCGGCGCACTGAAACTCGTCTCATTGCCCGGTAAACAACAGCTCGATCGGGAAGTCGCATCCTACAGCGCCCTGATTCAGCAAGAAAAGCGCGATCCTGCTGCTAGCGCCAATCCGGTGGGACTGCGGCTTTATGACAAGCTGGTCCGGCCAGCGGCCCCGTACATCGGGAAGGGAAGCCAGGTTGTCCTGGTGCCGGACGGATCTCTGCACAGCTTGAACTTTGAAACGCTGCTTGCTCCCGATCCCAAGCCGCATTATTGGATTGAAGATGTCACGTTATCCGTAGCTCCTTCACTAGGCAGCCTGCAGATAGGGCGCGCATCGGGTATACGCAACCGTTCGCTGTTGCTGATGGGAGATCCCGTCATGACGGGCACGGGATTTGAGCCGCTTCCGGATGCCGCGAACGAAATCCAACAAATACGCCGCCATTTCCCGCCGGCGCAAACCAAGGTATTCACGCAAGCAGCGGCCGTGCCGGCAGCGTATCGCTCCGCGCAGCCACGGCGGTTCTCCACCATCCACTTCGTCACGCATGCCGATGCGAACGAGCAAAGTCCACTCGATTCGGCGATCATTCTCTCGCCTAGCGGCAATCGATACAGACTCTATGCGCGCGATGTGGCCGAGATCCCGTTGGATGCCGATCTCGTCACGATCTCGGCCTGCCGCGGCGCGGGCGCGCGCACGCTTTCCGGTGAAGGACTCGTCGGCTTCGCCTGGGCTTTCTTTGAAGCCGGCGCCCGCAATGTCGTGACGAGTTTATGGGACGTGAACGACCGCTCCACTGCAGCTTTCATGGGCTATTTCTATGCCGCGGTCGATTCCGGCCAATCCTACCCGGAGGCGCTTCGCAGCGCTAAATTGAAATTGCTCCGGACGCAATACCGCAAGCCGTATTATTGGGCGCCGTTCCAGCTTTACAGCCGGACGTTGTAGCTATCAGCCATTAGCTAATAGCTGTCAGCTTTGGCTGTTGGCTATTTGCTATTCGCCTGACGACCAGGCCACGCGAAATTCGGGATACAGCGTCAGTCCACCGCAGGCGAACAGCGTCTGTCCGGTGATATAGGAGGCATCGTCGGACGCCAGAAACGCGAACACTGCCGCGATCTCTTCCGCCGTACCGGCGCGGCCCATCGGGATGTGGCTTTCTACTTCGGCTTTGGCTTTGGGATCGTTAATCCAAGCCATGTTGATCGGCGTGACGATGGCGCCCGGCCCCACCGAATTGACCCGAATATTTCTGTCAGCATATTCGAGCGCCAGTGTGCGCGTCATGTTCTCCAGGCCGCCTTTGCTTATGGAATAGGGAGCGTACTTCGGCTTGGGGATGATTTCGTGAACGCTCGAATTGTTGACGATGGAGCCTTTGGCGTTGCGCGAAAGAAAGTGGCGGATGGCTTCACGCGCGCACAGGAATGATCCGCGAAGATTCACGCCGATCACACGGTCGAAATCGGCCATGTCCACCTCGTCGCTGGCTGTCGGCTTTTGAATGCCGGAATTGTTGATCAGGATGTCCAAAGTCCCAAACTGCTTCAGGACCGTTGCGAACATCTCTTTCACTTGCTGCTCATCGGCGACATTGGCCTTTACCGTCAGGTGTTTGCCTTGCTTATTTTCTTGCGCTACTTTAGCCCGCACCGCCTCGGCGCGATCGGCACCGCTGTTGTAGTTAATGGCGACATTCGCGCCTTCCTGTGCGAATCGGATCGCGATGGCCTCGCCGATTCCCGAGGACGCGCCCGTAATCAGCGCATTCTTCCCTAAAAGTCTCTTCATTGGCCCTTCCAGGATATCCCGCTTGCTTACGCGCGCGGTTCTTCTAGGCTAGCGTCTCGAGCAGTTCCGCCATATGGATGGCGCGGGTATCGGAAGTGTTGCTTTTCAGCTTGGGGGCGATCGCTACGGCTTCGCTGTGGCCTTCGAACCAGACCAAAAATCTGGATTCGTCCGCGCCGGGAAGGCGCTGCTGATTGAGCCATGTGTAGTAAGCGCCCATATCCCCATCGATCAGGGAGCCTTCAGGATCAGTGGCGGCCGTGCGGCCGGTTCCGCTAAGCAATTCGTTCATCGGCCGCTCCTTCTGGCGCGGCGTGTAGCGCGCGAATACTGTGAGCGGCTGTGCGCGCCGCAACGCCTCGCGCGCCGCCCATTGCACAAAGGTCGTGCTGTAAATCTGTGTTCCCGAGCCTTCGGTCAGCAGGCTGAGTTGAAACCGGTCGAGCGTCCCATCGCGATCGGGTCCCGTCATTCCGAGCGATTGGGGTTCCATACGCGCCAGCATCGTGCGCAATATTTCCGGATTGAAGTTTGGCGATTCGTAGGCCGCACGCATCTTTTCGGTGAGGGTTCTGCGCACCGGCGTCATCTCCTCGTAGGAAACGCACGTTACGCCGGGAGCCGTCATCTTTGCGCCGCCCTGAATCGACCAGTGCCCGTACGGCTCCGGATATTTCGCCGCTCTCGCTTTCACGGTTTCCAGCAGCGTTTCGAGGCCGTTCAACGCGTTCACGTTGTTGAAGTACACTCCGTTCCGGCGCAGCTTGCGAAACAGCAAATAGCGGCTCTCTGCCACACCGCGGCCGAGCGCTACGATTCCAAGCCGTGGAGCCGGAAGTTTGGGCCGCTCCAGCGACGCGTAGAACTTGTGAACATACTTCTCGGAAGCCGCGCGAAATTCATCCGTCTGATGAGTGGCCCACAGGTGCGCAGAAAGCATTTCCAGAAATTGTCCCGGCGAATTTACCCAATCGAAAGCTTCGAGTCGAGGGGAGAGACGAAGCTTTGCGAAACGCGCCATCTCGGCCTGGCGCTGCTCATCGCTTAGCCCAGCTAGATACGCGAGCTGTTTATTGAGTTCCCATTGCTCTGCCGGAAATTTCCAGTCGTAGAGAATAATCTCTTTCAGCAAAAAAGGAACGAAGCCTAAAGGCAGACTCTGCAGCAGCGCGACATTGTCCACCGCCAGCTGCCGCGCTTTGGGCGGATAGGCGTGAAACTGTCCGGCGGTGAGCTGGGCGGGAAGCATGGCCGCTACAACACCTCCGGTAACGGCTTACCCTGCGAAAGATTAGGAGAAAAACCGAGGAGCGATCCGAGCGTAGGCACCAGGTCCGTCGATTCAATCGGACGATCCACGATCGTGTTTTCGCGTATGCCCGCGCCGAGCGCCATCATCCAGGTCGTCCGCGATGTTGCATCGCCGGTCCGATGATGCTGGAAACCATTGCCCCCCGCGCTGGTGTCCGAATCGCGGCCGAAGTCAGGCAGTATAAACATGGTTGTCTTGCCCGCATACTCGGGCTCGGACTGAATGGTGCGCCAGATTTCCGCGCAGAGCCGGTCGGAGCGGCGGATTCCATCCAGGTAGAGCGAAAACGCGCCCGAGTGCGCCACATCGATATCGTGCAGCGTGATCCATAGCAGGCTCGGTGCCAGCCGATGCATAAGCTGGCGCGCGATGTATACGGAAAGCTCGTCGGGACTGGCCAGGCTTTTGGCGTGCGCCACGAAATCGGCGACCGACAGTTGAAAAATATCGCTAAGCGTCTTCAGCTCGATGTCGTTGCCGCCGACCACTGGGCTGAAGGAAGAAGATTCGTAATTGTCGCGCAGCAGATGATTGAAATCCGCTTCGCCGCCGCCGGCGAGTGCCGCCGCCAGCAGGCGTTTAGGTAGGATCACGCCCGCGCCGAATCCCGGACCGTAGCCGCGATACGCGCTTTCCCCGATGCGATTGAAACCGTTGCTGGGTGCGATGACCCAGGCGTCTGTGGAGGGTCGCTTCAGATCCTTACGAAAATATTCGAAGACGGTGGGATGGTCCGGCGAGACTTTCGCGAAGTTATTGAAGGTTTCGTATACACCGGTTGCGAGGCTCGCGGTAGCTACATAGTGCCCCAGGATGCCGCGATTGATCACCTGTGTGAAAAACGTGGAGCGCGGCGCCAACTCGGCGAGCATGTGCGGAATGTTTTCCTGCCCGTCCGGCGCGAACGTCTCGTCGTCGCGCGCACCGCCGCCGAACGTGACAACGACTGCTTTGCGTACGCGCGGCAGCGCCAACGCACTAAGCGGATACGGATGGAGCAGAGTTCCGGCAGCGACCGCGCCAGTTGCTTGGCGCAGGAACTCGCGGCGGCTGCGCGAAATCGCATGCGCCACTTCACGCGCCGTACTCGGCTCTCCCCGGAAGCGACGAGGCATCGTGATCATCCCTTGTTGCCGGCAATAGTTGCGCTCGCTTGCAGGCTGCCGTTCAGGCAACCGTCAGCTCGCGCTCAATTTGCTCTAAAGTCTTTCCCCTGGTCTCGGGCACGCGCCAGAACACAAAGCCGAACCCTATGAGACATATTCCAGCATAAAGCCAAAACGTGCCGTCCGGGCCGAGCGCTTTGCCTATGGAGGGAAATGAATAGGTGAGCGCGAAGGAGGCAATCCACAAGGCCGAGACGGAAACGGAGATGGCGCGGCCACGCAGACGGTTCGGAAAGATTTCCGAGATCAGCACCCAAGTGACCGGCGCGAGCGACATCGCGTAGCCGGCAATCGCGAACAAGGTCAAGATCAACACCGGCAAACCGTGCAGCCGCTCGCGATACGCCAGACCAATCAGAAAGTGAGCGATGCCGATTCCGGCGCAGCCGATCAGCATCAGAGGGCGGCGGCCCACGCGGTCTACGAATTGCAGCGCTACCAGAGTGAAGACCAGGTTGATGGCCCCGGTGATGACGATGTTGAAAAGAACATCGCTCACGCCGTAGCCCGCCGCGCGGTAAATCTCCTCCGCGTAGTTGAAGATGACGTTGATGCCGCTCCACTGCTGCAGCACGGCTAATGCGATGCCGATACCGAGCGCGCGGCGGACTCCGGGGCTGAACAAATCGAGCCAGCTTGCGCCGCTGTCATCGGAGAGCGTGCTGCGAATCTCGGCTACAGCATCTTCGGCGTATACCGCGCCGCCGATTTTAGCGAGCGTAGCCCGCGCTCCAGCCACGCATCCTTGTTTGACAAGCCAACGCGGGCTTTCCGGCACGAACAGCGCCGCCAGGAAAAAGACGATCGAAGGCGCGATCACTGCCGCGAACATCCAACGCCAGCCATACTGGCCGTTCCAGGACTGGCGGATCATTTCGGCGGTAGCATCCAACGGAACCTTTTCCGCAATCAGCCAGTTGACGATCTGCGCCGCCAGAATACCGATAACGATCGTGAGCTGGTTGAGCGCCACCAGCCTGCCTCGCCAGGGCGCCGGGCTGACTTCCGCAATATAAGTGGGCGAAACATTCGATGCAATTCCGATTGCCACGCCGCCCGTAATGCGCCAAACGATGAATGCGCTGAAATTTCCTGACAACGCGGTAAAGGCCGAGGAAACGGCAAACAGCACCGCCGATACGGCCAGCAATTTTTTCCGGCCAAAACGATCGGCCGCCCAACCGGCCACCAGCGACCCGATAAGACAGCCGAGCAGCGCGCAGCTATTGGCCCAGCCGATCGAGCCTGCGGTGGTAAGCCGGAAATACGTTTCATAAAACGGCTTTGCGCCGCCGATCACAACCCAGTCGTAGCCGAATAGCAACCCACCGAGCGCTGCCGCGAGAGAAATGCTCCAGGCATAACGCGCATTGAATGAATCCATCCGTCAGACTCGCGCTTCGAGTGAAATTGGCAATTCCGAAAGCAATTCCTCGCACAGATCCATGGCCATGGCGTGACTTGGATCGAGTTTCAAAACTCGCCTCAACAATGGCCGCGCGCGCTTCTTGTCACCCAACCCAAGCCGCGCCTGCGCTTCGAGAAAAACCGCGTCGATGTTCTTTCGTGCTTCCAGATCGTCATGGAACAACAGCATGGTGGGCAGCGAGGTAGCGAAATAATCGATGCCGGCCGGCTTGTGCGACATCTCACGCGCGTGCGCCAGTAAGCTCCGAAGCAAGCGCTCGCAGCGATCTTCTTCGCCCAGCTTCCGGAGGGCCAGCGCGCTGTAGTAGGTCATCTCCGAAATGTCTTCAGCGGCGTCCGCGGCTTTGCGCCACCACGTGCGCGCTCTTTCTTCTTCTCCTCTCGCCTCCCATGCCATACCCAGCCAATAGTAAACGTTGCTCTGATTGGCGAGCGGATGTATGGCTTCTCCAGCCCGAGGAGGATTCTGTAGCGCCGCTTCGAAGTGCCGCGTGGCCTCAAGGCCGTCGTACTTTGAAAGCGCCCGCCACCCTAAGGCCAGATGAGCACGCACATGTTGCGCGATGGTTAGCCCTT
>JAICIH010000106.1 GCA_025924475.1 Bryobacteraceae bacterium | reverse complement strand
AGTTTCAGATCAATGACTTGCGAAGTTGAACTCGTCGCAAGCGGCAAAGAATTTGAGATGTAGTAGTACAACGCAGACTGGCCGCAACCAAACGTTGTTGTGCGCATTCAGGGGCGAACGTTACCGCTCCCTGTGGTCGCGGCTCAGTTTGAAGGCGGGATCACCTTGCCGGTTTCCTCAGCGGGAGGCTTGGAGTTCGGCGCCGCGAATCCATTCGAGGATGGTTTTGTATTGCGGGCTCGATTCGTTGCCGGGCCAGCGCTGGCCACCGTTGTGGGTGGCGGTGTAGTCGGAGACGTCGCCGGCTGAATCGGTCGGACGCGTCGGTTTGATCAGCATGAGGCTGCGCGCGGGGTCGTTGATATCGACGACGTGCATGGCGTATTTGTAATTTTGTTCGCTGTCCTGTGGCGAGAACTGTCCTTCGGCATTCGGCGGACGGAGCCGGAAGATCACGTGCGTGGCGTGGCACATCACGCAAGCTTTGCCGTCGGGACCGGGTGCGGCCAGAATAGGCTCGACTTTCGAGACGAAAAAGTTGAAGTCGAGGACCGAGCCGGGCTGGACATCGGCGAGAGCGTCGTGCAGGCGCTTGCCCGCGAGGACGTTCTTGGCCGTGATGCTGAGACGCGAGTTCGGATCGTTCTGCATCTTTTCGAGAGCGGCGCGAAACTCCGGACGCGTTTCGATGCCGCGTACTTTGCGCATGAGATCCAGCGCGGCGGCGCGCACGTTGGCGTCGCGATCGGCTAGACTCGCAATGGCCTCCTTAAAAATAATCGGATCATTCAGCAGATCAACCGGCCGAGTACCCGTTTTCTTGCCGAGGAAGTAGGACTGGTCCTGTGAAAGGGCTCCGCCGGAAACGCCCAGATGATTGACCAGGAATTTCGGGTCATTCAATTCTTCAATCAGGACGCCGCGCTGCGAGCTGCCCATTTTTGCGAATACCTGCTGGGCGAACGAGGTTTCGTGGGAAGCCGTTAAACGCTCGAGCGCGATTTGGATGGCGGCGCGCTGCACGTCGCGGCTGGGATCTTCGATGGCGTCCAGCACCTGGCTGCGAATGGCGGGCTCACTCATTAGCGGGGCGAAGGAGGCGGCGGCAGTGAGCACTTTCGCGTAATTGCCGACGCGCGGCTGGCGAGCGAGCAGGGTGCGCAGCGATGCGATCACTTGGGGCTCGCGGGTCCAGGCGGAATTCGCGGGAAGCGCCGCGAGCAGGGGAAGGACGGTAGCCTGCGCAGTGGCGTCGCCACTGTTCAGGATCTGCACCACCGTATGCACCAGGCCGGGATCGGGCCCGCCGGAATCGATATTGAGTACACCGCGCTGGCCGTTCTCATAGACGTAGGCGACGGTATCGCGAACTTCTTTATCCGGATCGAGCGAAAGACTGAGCGCGGCTTTGGCGAATTTCGCGTCACCGGCGCCGCTCAGAGTACTGCCGGCTTTGAGCACGTTGATCTTCATCGCGGTATCGGCGCCCTTCAAACAATCGATCAGCGCTTCTTCCAATTCCGGACCGGAGCTTTTGAAGAAGTGAATCAGATCGCTATCGTTTCCGATGCGGGTTTGATAGAAGCTGTTGTGGAGATCGTATTTGAATTCCGCGGTGTCGCGATAGGGCGGGTACTCATATCCGGGAAGGTGCAGGCCCGGAACACCCGAAACATACTGGACAAACACCGCGGGCAAAGCGACGGCGACCTGGCCTTCTTTCAGTTTCGGCAGCGAGTAGTGGCGAATATGGAAATCCCAAAGCGCTTCGAGAATTCCCTGCCGTCCTTGCGAATTCGAGGAGCGCAAGACTTTGGCGAGCACCTGCGCCTGATCGCGGACTACACTTTCATACCCTTCCCGAATGCGGTTTTGATCGGCTTCGGTTGAAGTAGCGCGTATCCAAGCTTCGAGATAGCCGGTGTTTTCGTCGAGAACGTCGTAGATGCTCTCATGCACGGCGCGGCGCAAGACCGGGTCCTGTTCGGTATTCAGGTGCGTGGCAAGCGCTTCGAGGATTCCATCGCGCGCGGTGCGATTATCGACGCTCCAGTAGTACCACTGCCACAGGCCGCGCGCGGCATTCAGCCGGACGCCAGCCGCTGGATCGTCCAAATCGTGAATTAAGGCGGCGCGCAGTTGTTCGTCGTCGGCGACATATTTGAAGTGCTGATTAAACAGTTGAGAGGCTCCCCAGCGCACACGTTCTTCAGGCGATGCCAGCGCAGCGGCCAATTCGGCGCGGCCCGAAGTGAAGACGGATGGACGGCGCTCGAGAATCATGCGCAGCGCCCAAGCGCTGGTGCGCTGCACCATTTTGCTCGAATCGCCCAACGCCGCAATGAGACACTTGACCGCGCCCGGATCGGCCATATGGCCGAGAGCCCTGGCGGCAGCTTCCCGCGCGAGGGGCTGCGGATGGTGCGCCAGGACATCGCGAATCTGTTTCAAAGACGATTCGGGCGCCAGATCCCAAAACAGGTCCAACTGGCTCAACAGACGCGGCAGGTCGCCGGTAGTAAGATGCGTGGGCGGTGCCGGAAAAGCATCATTCCAACCTTTTTCTTTCGCCGGCTTGCGATTCGGCCCGGGATAGAGAGTGGAAAGCGCCATGACGGCAAATTCGGTGGCGCGGAACGGCGTGTTGAATCCCTGATAGACCGGATCGCCCTCCCAGCTTCCTTCCGGGCGCTGAGCCTTCAGCATGGCAGCGACCGCGCGAGCGAGGTTCGGATCGGTTTCCGGACGCCGCCCGGCCAGCGCGAGAGCGAGCACGGAATGATAAGAAATGAAGTCCGAAGATTTCGCTTTTTTGTCGAACGGATACGGCCACATTCCGTTGGGCTGTTCGAGACTGTACATCTGATCGATCAATTGGTTGATCTGGGAAGCGTATTTGTCGCGGCCGATGGTAGCGAGAAAGTGAAGTTTCCAATTCAGGTCGATCATGTTTTGCGGCTTATAAGGAACTGCAAGCCGCTCCACCATATCGCGCTCGGTTAACCATTGCCGGTCATGGGTGTGCTCGTACAGGTTGTTGAGCATGTCCCAGCTTTGGGAGGCGATTTCGAATGGGCTGACATCCGGCTCGCAGCCATCGGTTTCGTTGCCCGGCATCTCCTTGCGGTCTTTGTAATGGATCTTCAGGAAATTGGCGTAGGGCGCTTCAAAATTGGCGATGCGCGGCGCGTCGTGCGTCACGTTCGTTTCGTATAAGTGCTCGATGACGGGCAGGCGGCTGGCGACGGTACGGGCGGAGTAAATCACGCGCACCCAGTCGGCTCCGGGCTGGCCGTAGAGCGGCCGCTGATTATTGTAAATCCGGTCGGCTATAAATTCGAGCGCGGGACGCTGAGTCGGCGGATAGCCATGCGAGATGGCGGTCAGATAGCCGCGTGAAGTAAATTGCGTGGGATGGCAGGCGATGCACTGTTTCACATCGCCATGGCTCATGGTGGTGCGAAGGGCAACGGCTCCGCGGCGCGGAGTATTCGAAAGCCACGAATCGCCCATATTGATGAGGAAGTCCATGCCGGTACGGACGGCCTGCTGCGGATCTTTGTACGGCGGCACCGGGTAGGAAAACGTGCGTAACTGGTAAGACGGGTGATTCGCATGGACGCGGATGTAATAGGTTTGACCGGGCTCGACAATGCGAGTGCGGAATTTGTACAAACCGGGATAGTTCTGCGTGGCTTCAATTTTATAGATGGATGCGCCTTTGGTGTATGGCTTCAGATCGCCGGATTGCCCGCTTCCGGTGCGAGCGAATAAGTCCACATCCACGGGCACTTCGCGGTCAGTAACATCGAGATCGAAGTAGACTAACTTTGGCTCCGTGCCTTTGTAAGTAAACCGGAACCACTGGAAACCTTTGAGTAAGTCGGCGTAGCGGTCGTCGCCTGAGGCGGGTGCGTAGGGGCGTTCGTCGTCCGCGCCGTAAATTGTCTGGCCGAATTCGACGGGCTGAGCGGTTTGCCAGGTATCGTTCGGCATGATCGAAATCGCAGCGGGCTCGGAACTTGATTCCTGAATGCGCCGGAAGTTGGTGACAATGTTTGGAAGCGTTTCGCCGGAAGTGGTTCGCAGCGTGGCGGTGACGGCGCCGCGCGCCCGCGGATGAACGGTGGCGTAGAAGTCGAGGTCCTGACTGTGCAGACGTTTGCTTACGAGCGCGCCGCGGGCATCGTCAATCGACACTTCGACCGATTCTTTGGCGGAAAACTGGGCCGGGTTCTTGGCAGAGACAGTAATCGCGTAGGCGGAAGTTCCATCGGCCTTGCCAAGATCGACGTGGCGTTCGGCTTGGGCGGTTTGGGCCGGACGCCGCGCCGATAACAGAAGAGCGGCGCCGGTGGCGAGAGCGCCTATGAGGGTGGTCTTAAGAAGGAGGGGCGGGAATCTGCGCAGAAAACTTCGCACGCTTAGATTTTATCGCTTTTTAATCGTTTCAGGTGCGTCGGGTGTGATTTAGATCACGTTTTTATGGGGACCGTGGCTCATATCCGCCGATCGAGCTGATAAGAAATTTTCAAACACCGCCGAAGCCCGCCTTGACAATCTTTCCGTTTTGATGCTATTTTTCTAGCATTGTGCTGCTTTTGCAGCACCTGCGTAATGAAGCGAGCCCGCCATCAGACTCTCAGCCGTCGCGAACGCCAGATTATGGACGTGCTGTACCGCCTGAGCCGTGCCACAGCGTCCGAGATTCACCAGGCGCTCCCCGACCCTCCCAGCTACTCCGCCGTGCGCGCGAAACTCCGCGTGCTGGAGGAGAAGGGTCACATTCGCCATGAAGAACAGGCGCTGCGCTATGTCTACTTACCGGTGGTGTCCCGCGATAAGGCCAAGCAATCCGCGCTGGGACATCTGCTGGAAACATTTTTCGACAACTCTGCCGAACAGGCGATCACCGCGCTTCTGAACCTGAAGCAGGCCGCACTATCGCGCGAGAATCTGGATCGTCTCTCGCTCCTCATCGAAAAGGCCAAGAAAGAAGGCATTTGAAAAATGGATCCCTTGATGTTTCTGGCAGTCACCAGCCTAAAAGCAACGGTGATTCTCGCCGTCGTGTTCGTAATCGCTTACGCTCTCCGAAACGGCTCTTCGTCGGTTCGGTATTTGATTTGGGCCTGGGCTCTAGCGGCGGTATTGATTGCGCCGGCGCTATCGCTGCTCATCCGATGGGAGATCCCCCTTTCCGGCCCGGCTGTCGCGGCTTCCGCCGCGCCGCACGGGAGCGCACCGCAAACAATCACGCAATCTTTGGAGCCGGCTACCGGCGAGCGTCACCGCCCGGCATCCTGGATTCTTCCGTTGTGGTTGTGCGGTGTTGGCCTGTCAATGATGCGGCTGGCCGTGGGGCATGTTCGCGCCTTCATGTCGCTGCGACGCGCGGCGCGCGTGTGGAACGCGGAGTGGCAGGCAACGCTAGTGGAGGTGGAGTCCCGAACGCGCTGGGGTAAACGACCGGATTTACGGCAAAGCCGGGAAACCGATGTGCCCTTCAGCTATGGATGGATGCGGCCGGTGATTCTATTGCCGGCGGATTCGGCAGACTGGAGTTCCGAGCGGCGGCGTGTGGTGCTGATGCACGAGCTGGTCCACCTACGGCGACAAGACTGGCTTTTGTTTACGCTGGCCCAACTGGCATGCATCGTCTATTGGTTCCATCCGTTGGCATGGATGGCGCTTTCGCGATTCCGGCAGGAGCAGGAAAGGTCGTGCGATGACGCGGTTATTCGGACAGGGACCGCCCAATCAGCATACGCCGAACATCTGGTGAGTATCGCTCGTTCGGTGACCGAGCCGCGGGCGGCAGTGTTCATGGCCAGCACGCACGACCTGGAACGGCGGGTGGAGGCATTGCTCGATCCGGTGCGAAACCGGCGAGGCTTAACGCGTGGGGCATGCGCCGCCGCCTTCGCGGTCGCGATTGCGTGCGTAGCGCCCCTGGCGGCGCTTCGCGCACAAGATCCGAGAGCCGTTTCCTCTCTGTCCGGAACTATTTATGACGCAAGCGGAGCCACGTGCCGAATGCCACAGTGTTGCTGAAAAACATCGACAAGACTAACCAGGAAATCTCGCGGTCCGGAGATGATGGCGCATACCAGTTCGCTCATGTAGCCGCTGGGACGTACAACATGGAGGTGAAGGCACCAGGATTCGCGGTTCTCCAGCAGCCGAGCTTGGCACTGGCTGCCGGCATCGCCCGGCGGCTCGATATCAAGCTCGATATCGGCCAGGTAAGTGAGAATGTGGACGTGATCGGAAAGGGTCCCCACCCGGCCCCGGTCAGCGTTCCCCGACAGGTTCGGATCGGAGGCAATGTGCAAGCCACGAAGCTGCTGTACCAGGCGAGTCCCGTTTATCCGGCGGATGCTCAGGCTGCGGGAATCGAAGGCACCGTGTTGCTGCAGGCTGTCATTTCGACGGACGGCAACCTGCTTGGGCTTTCGGCTATAAACACCTCCGTCGATGCGAGATTGAGGCAGGCGGCGATTGATGCTGTTCCGCAGTGGAAGTATCAGCCGACGCTGCTGAATGATGTTCCGGTGGAGGTGATCACGACAATCACGGTGAACTTCAAAATGGGGCAATGAGCCAAGCCCGTCTGCGCCTCCAACAGGGTATCGATGCTTCCGAGTTTCAGCTTTAAAGCCTCTTCTTTCGCTGCCGGATAGCTCGAGACGCGGCGACCCGCAGGATGCGCCGGAACGTGGTGCATTCCATGTGGCTCGGCGCGGGGCACGCAGCGGCGTGCCGTAGGCCGTCGCGCATGGCGCTTAATTCGCGGATCGTCGTATCCAACTCCTCCGCCTTGTTGGCGAGCATCTGCCGATCAATACGCGGCCGCCCGTCCGATGTGAACATCAGCGCGATCTCATCTAGCGAGAAGCCAGCCGCCCGTCCTACTGCGATCAGCGCCAGCCGCTCCAGCACGCCGGGATTGAACAGACGGTGCAGACCCCGCCGGCCGATGGAGGAGATCAGCCCCTTGCTCTCGTAAAACCGCAGCGTCGAAGCAGGCACGCCAGAGCGTTGCGTTACCTCGGTGATGTCCAGGATTTTCACTCTTGACCTCAAGTCGACTTGAAGTTGCATAATACGGTTTCTGCTTCTCGGAGGCAAGCAAAAGGAGAACAATTATGAATGTCACGGACCAGACTGATAATCAACAAACAAAGCTTTGGAACGGCGTCGCCGGACGTGCCTGGGTCGAAACGCAGGACTTGCTTAACCAGATCTTCAGACCTTTTGAGGACCTGCTCGTTGACGCAGTTCGCGCTGGAACCGCAAGCCGCGTGCTCGATGTCGGCTGCGGCACGGGAAGCACAACGTTCGCCGTCGCACGGCTACTCGGAGCAAAAGGTTGCTGCGCCGGCATCGACATATCGGAACCGATGATCGCCGCCGCCCGGTTCCGCGCCGAACGGGAGCGCACGCCGGCAAGCTTCATCCGTGCCAACGCGGAGACTCACATGTTCGAACCGGCAAGCTTCGACATGATCATCTCGCGGTTTGGCGTAATGTTTTTTGATGAGCCCGTCCGGGCGTTTGCGAACCTGCGGAAAGCCGCAACGGATGGTGCTTGTGTTCGGTTCATCGCTTGGCGGAATGCGGAGGAAAATTCGTTCATGACGACGGCCGAGCGAGCCGCAAGACCGCTTCTGCCGAACCTGCCTCTCCGCCGACCGGATGCGCCAGGGCAGTTTGCCTTCGGGGATCCGCACCGAGTGCACACGATCCTCGAACAGAGCGGCTGGGCGGACATCGATATCCGGCCCGTCGATGTTGACTGCGCTCTGCGCGAGGAGGACTTGAGTGAATATCTGACCCGGCTCGGTCCCGTCGGTCTGGCGCTTCAAGACGTCGACGAATCGACTCGTACTCAGGTCGTCAAAACGGTGCGCCCCTCCTTCGATGCGTATGTACAAGGATCGAAAGTCCGCTTTACCGCCGCGTGCTGGGTGGTCAGCGCGAGACTGTCGTCTGCATCAGTTGCGCGGAAGTAATTACCGTCGTCTGCAACGGAACGAGCCGGTCATCGTCCGGTAGTAATCTTTTCTCATGACATTCACGAAGCGGCTCCGGGAGGGAGTTCGTCGCGGTGAAATTACCTGTAGCGTTCGTTTCTGGACTCATCCGCGTGTCACTGTGGGTAAGCGTTATCGCATGGATGATGGTGAGATCGAGGTGGATTCGATTACGCCTATTGGATTTCCTGACATTACTCCGGAGCTGGCGCGCGAATCCGGCTTTCTGGGCCTGATTGATCTGCTGAAAGTCGCGAAACACGGTAAGGGCGAGAATATCTACCTGATCCGGTTTCACTACGTGCGCTCGCGCGCGAAACGCCGAGCTGCTTTGTAATGCGGAATGGGACGCTCCTGTTTCGGGGGGCTTGCGCTCAATGCCGTTAACTAAGCGAAATAGAGGACGAGTGAAGGAGCCGGTTGCCAACCGGCCGCAGACTGGCCGCAACCAAACGAGCTGTGCGGATTCAGGAGCGAACGTTACCGCTTCTGAGGAACACGCGCAAAACGGGCGCGGCATCAAGCGCGCCGCCCGAAGAGCCAGTGAGTTCCTTCATTGACTGGCGGCGTGCATCCGCGCCCTTTGCGCTCCCTGGTGGTCGCGGCTCAGTTTTCAAGATTGAACTCGTCGCAAGCGGCAAAGAATTTGAGATGTAGTAGTACAACGCAGGCTAGCCGCAACCAAACGTGCCGTGCGGATTCAGCGCCGCTTGCTGACGGAGTTGCGAGAAAATTGCCCAACCGACTCCTAACTCGGACGAGCGGGAACCAAACAGGGGCGAATGTTACCGCTTCTGAGGAACACGCGCAAAACGGGCGCGGCATCAAGCGCGCCGCCGGAAGAGCCAGTGAGTTCCTTCATTGACTGGCGGGGTGCATCCGCGCCCTTTGCGCTCCCTCGCGATCGCGGCTCAGTTTCAAGATGGTCGAGTTGCGAAGGTTGCGATTTTTACACTTGCTTACGCGCGTGGTTCTTTAAGCATTTACCAGTCGGCGACGGAGCCGTCACGACGGAAAGCAGCGGTACTGATTATTTCCTTGAATGGGTGTTTGGCGGCTTCGCGTTCGTTGATCTCGACACCCAGGCCCGGCTTGGTGGGAGGGCCGCACTCGCCGGCTTCGAAGGGCAGCGCTTCTTCGATCACGTCGTTGCGCCAGGCGACGTCGTTGCGGACGATTTCCTGGATAAGGTGGTTCGGTGTGGCGAATGCGACGTGGATCGATGCGGCGGTGCTGACCGGGCCCTGCGGATTGTGGCACGCGACGGAGACCAGATATGTTTCGGCCAGGGCGGCGATGCGGCGCGCTTCGCTGATGCCGCCGCAATGAGAGACGTCGGGCTGCACGATGGCGCAGGCGCGTTTTTCCAGCAGCTCGCGGAATTCCCAACGGCCGCATAAACGTTCGCCGGTAGCGATGGGGAACGGCAAAGCGCGCGCGACTTCGACGAGAGCGTCCACGTGCTCGGGCCAGCAGGGCTCTTCGTACCAATACAGGTTGTAGTCGACGAGCAAGCGCCCGAACTGGATGGCGGCAGCCGGCGTGGTGCGCGCGTGCAGATCGAGCATGATGTCCACTCGATCGCCTACCGCGTTGCGCATCGCTTCCACGCAGCGGGCGCTGTGCTTGAGAACCGCTGCGCTTTCGATTGGCTCGGCGACTGGGATCGGCATGGCTTTTACAGCCGTGAATCCTTTTTCGAGGCTCTCTTTGATTCGCTCGGCGAAATGCTCCGGCTCAGCGGTTTTATACATGCCTTCGAACGAGCCACCGCCTAGATGATCGTAGAAGCGCAGGCGGTCGCGAACCGGGCCGCCCAGCAGCTCGCACACGGGCTTATTGAGTTCTTTGCCTTTGATATCCCACAAGGCCTGATCGATGCCGCTGACGGCGGTGTAGTTGGTGATGCCGCCGCGCCAGAAATATTGGCGGTGCATGACTTGCCAGAGGTATTCGATGCGGCGCGGGTCTTTTCCGATCAGGAGTACGGACAGGTCTTCGATGGCTCCCACCACGCCCTTGGTTTTCCACTCCAGCGTAGCTTCGCCCCAGCCGTGGAGCCCAGGCTGATCGGTTTCCACTTTGACAAAGATCCAATTGCGCATGCGCGCATTGACAACGGTGGTTGAAATTTTTGTTATTTTCATCCGGCTTGATGATCCAGTATCGCCTCAGAGGCCGGGTCCCAGTAGAGGCGTTTGCCGGACCAATACGATTGCGCCGCCATAATGCACACGATGGCATGCGAGAAGCCGTGGTCGACGGTGACGTTCGGTTCTTTTCGATCGCGCATGGCGTCGAGCCAATGCATCAGGTGGTCCGCATCGTCGTCGTTGGGGCCGAGAGAATTGGGTTCGCGGGCGCCGGGAACGCGCACGATCTCAGGTTGATCGCGCTCGGGACCCATCGCGGGAGGCGTCGTGTAACGCGGGCGGGCGTTCGACTCGGGATCGAGTTCCTGCCGGCCCCCTTCGCGCGTCACCAGGAACAGAGACGCGCCTTCGCCGCCATAATTTTCGATAGTGCCGTTGCAACCTTGAATGCGGCTAAAGCTGCGATAGCTGTTGGAGAAGGTCGTCGAGTAGGTGTACAGAAAGCCTTTGGGATAGACGGCTGAGACAGTGACGTTGTCGGGATTTTCGCGGCCATCTTTCCAGGTGAAGATGCCGCCGGTGGCGGTGACGCTCACCGGGTGCGTTTCCTCCATCCAAAGATGAACCAGATCGCTTGCATGGCTGAGCCATTGATCGATGATGCCGGAGGAAAAATCTTTATAGAGCCGGAACTCCTGGTAGACGAGCGGATCGAACGGCCGGTACGGTTTGCCGAGAAGCCAGCGTTTCCAATCGGTGTCTTCTTCTTTGACGATGGTGGGAGATTTCACCTTGCGCCAGCGCGGCTGATTGACGTTCCATTCCTGCGTGATTTTCGCGACGTCACCGATTTTGCCGGAGCGGATCAGATCGCGCACGGCTAACGGATACGGCTGGCTGCGATGCTGCGTTCCCATTTGCACGACCTGTTTGGAGGCCTTCACGGCAGCGCGCGCGGCTTTGGCTTCGCTCAGAACATTGGCGAAGGGTTTTTCCACGTAGCAGTCCTTCCCTGCCCCGACGACTTCGGCGCAGAGTTTGGCGTGCTGGTGATCGCCGGTGGCAATCATCACACCGTCGATGGCCGGGTTTTCGAGCATCTGCTCGGAGTACTTGTAGCTCTTGGGCTCGGCGCCAAACAGTTCTTTTACCTGAGCGGCGCGCCGTTCCCGCGCGGCGTTCCAAATGTCGCAGACTGCGACGATCTCGACTGGCGTGCGCGACGCGGCCATTTGCACCATATGGACGTGGCCTCGGCTGCGGCTTCCACAGCCAAGCTGGGCCAGGCGAATGCGATCGTTGGCGCCGGGAACGCGCACATAGGAACGCGCGCTCAAAGCGGTGGCCGATCCGGCGAGGACCGCGTTGCGGGCCTGCGAAAGAAATCTGCGGCGATCGAGTGATTCGTTGGAAAGAGCATTCATAAGGAGCGCCTGTATAATTCGACCATGTCGGATTTGAATGCGCCGCGACAGTTTCAGGCCGGCGCGGCACGAATTCAAGTGTATCCCTCTCGCGCGGCATTAGGGGCCGCCGCCGCGGAACACGCTGCCGTACTTATCAACCGCGCTATTCAAGAGCGTGGGCGAGCGCGTGTGATCGCAGCAACCGGAAATTCCCAGCTTCCGTTGGCAGAAGCGCTGGTGATGCAGCCGATCGATTGGAAATCGGTGGAGCTGTTTCATATGGATGAGTATGCGGGCATGAGCGCGCAACATCCGGCCAGTTTTCGGTTATGGATTCGCACGCGTCTCGAAGAGAAGGTGCATCCGCTAAAGACGCATTATCTGGCGGGCGACGCCGCCGATTTGGATGCTGAGATGGCGCGGTATTCGAAACTCCTCCTTGATGCTCCGATCGATGTGGCGTTCGTCGGCTTTGGAGAGAACGGGCATATCGCGTTTAACGATCCGCCGGTGGCGGATTTCGGCGACCCGGCTACGGTGAAGCTGGTGTCGCTCGATGAAGCTTGCCGGAAGCAGCAGGCGGGTGAGGGGCATTTTCCCGATTTGGAGTCGGTGCCGAAGACAGCGGTGACGATTACGTGTCCTGGACTCTTTCGCGCGAATGCTTGGGTGAGTTGTGTTCCCGAGCGCAGAAAGGCGGAAGCGGTTCGCTGCGCGCTGGAAGGACCGATTTCGGAAGTTTGTCCGGCGTCGCTGGTGCGGCGGCATCCGAACGCGTCGGTTTATTTGGATAATGAATCGGCTTCGTTGCTGAAGCAGGGGCAGTAGTCGTGTCTGGAGCGAGTTCCATTCTTGGGCAGGCCGATTGCCAATCGGCCGCAGGTTGGCAACCTGCCCCACAAATATGCTTGCGAGGTTTGGTTGGAAGATGAGCGATTCGTTATGGTCGCGGCGGGAGTGGTTGTCGATGGCAACGGTCGGCGCAGTCGTTCCGCAATTGGATGGATTCTATTACCGCGACTATTCGCGCTGTTTGCCCGAGTATCTGACCGGCCTTGCGCGCGCGGCGTATGAGAAGCGCAATCGCGCGTTGTCGTTGTTGACGGATGCGGCGGCTGTCCGGCAGCGGCAGGTGTGGACGCGGGAAACGTTGTGGAAGCTGATTGGCGGACAGCTCGAACGAACGCCGCTCAATGCGCGCACTACCGGTTCGTTCGAGCGCGATGGATATCGCCTGGAGAAATTCGTCTACGAGAGCCGTCCGCGGCTGTTTATCAGCGCCAACCTATATATACCGGCGCAAGGCAAGGGACCGTTTCCCGGTGTTCTATTTCAGATGGGCCATTCGGCGGCGGGGAAGGCGTATGCCAGCTATCAAAAATGCTGCCAGGCGCTGGCGCGGCTGGGATATCTGGTGCTGGCCTTCGATCCCATGGGACAGGGAGAGCGCATCGGCTATCCGGATTCTTCGGGGCATGACACGCGGCTCAGTTCCGTCGATGAAGAACATACGCTGCCGGGGCGCCAGATGCTGCTCTTGGGCGAGACGGCGACGCGGTATCAGCTTTGGGATGCGATTCGCAGTCTCGACTACCTGGCTGCGCATCCGCTGGTCGATCCGGCACGACTGGCTTCGGCAGGGCAATCGGGCGGCGGCACACTCACGATGCTGCTCGCCTGCGCGGATGAACGGCTGGCGGCGGCGGCCGTGTCTTCGGGAAATACGGAGGATGTGGCGGGCGTGAATTTCAATCCACCGGGCGCGACCGACGATGCGGAGCAGGATCTAATCGGAAGCGGCACGGTTGGTTTCGATCGTTGGGATTTGTTGTATCCCATCGCTCCGAAGCCTTTGCTCATTGAAGTGAGCGCGCACGATTTCTTTGGCACGTATTCACCGAGATATCTGACCGATGGCGGCGAGGAGTACAAAAAGCTCGCTCGCGTGTACCAATTGCTGGGCCATTCCGAACATTTAGGCTGGCGCGCAACGCCGCTGCCGCATGGGCTGACGTATAGTTTGCGGCTCGAGATTTACAACTGGTTCGAGCGCTGGCTGAAACATTCGGAGCGGCAGATTACGGAAGAGCCGCCGGTTGCGCCGGAAGCTGCCAACCTGCTCTGGGCAGGTCCAACGGGCAGCGTGGTTCACGATTACGGCAGTCTGCGGCCGACCGATCTGATTAAACAAAGTGCCGCCGGCGTTCGTCCGAGCGGCGCGGCGATTCCGTGGCTGCCGGTTTTGCAGAAGCCCACACCATTTCGCGAACTGGCTGCAACTCGCTTTCGCGGAGCGCGCGTGGCGGCGGTGGAAGTAAATTCCGATCTGTCCGTTTGGATTCCAGCCTGGCTGTTTACACCCGCAGAGCCGCAGGCCACGAAGAGCACTCTACTCGTTCTGGATAGCCGTGGACGGAACTCTAACGCGCATGAAGACGATCTGTATCATCGGCTCGCTCGCGCGGGGCAGCGGGTGTGCGCGGCCGATCTTCGGGGCATGGGCGACTCGAGGCCGGAGGCTGGGCGCGGTAATCCGGCGTACACGATGCCGCATGAATCGGAAGAAGATTATGCCTGGGCTTCGCTGATTTTGGGTCCTTCGCTTCTGGCGCAGCGGGTAAAAGATATTTTGTCGCTGGTGCAGGCGCTCAAAGCAGGCGGCGGGCGACTGGCACTCGCGGCACGCGGGCGGCTTGCGGTGCCCGCGCTGTTCGCTTTCGCGGCGAGCGGTGAAATTGAGTCGTTGTATCTGGCGGGCGGGCTGGTTTCGTTCCGCAATGTGCTCGAAACGGAAATCTATAGCGAGCCGCTTTCGAATTTTGCCTGGGATGTTTTTCGGGTGGTGGATCTTCCGGATCTGGCCGCGCGCTCGGCGCCGCGGCGCATCCATCTCGCCGGAGCTGTGGACGCTTCCGTGAGGCCGGTTGCCGCTGATGCGGTGCGGAAGATGTATGCCAGCGAGAATGTTCTCATCTCCGACGAGCCGACGTGGGATGAGAACGCTTTAGCCGGAGCTTAGCCGACGAGTTAGTTTTCGTCGCGCAGAATCGTAGCTGGATTCACGAGTAGCGCGCGGCGCGCCGGGAGCACGCTTGCAATCACCACTGCCAACGCCAGTACGGCCGGCGCAATGAGCCACACCCATACAGCAGGCAGGCTGTTTGCCGCGGTGATGCGCGCCAGCAATCGCAATAAGGCGAGCGATGCAAGCATTCCCAGCAGAACGCCCGCAAAGGCAAGCCGGCTTCCTTCGCGGAGAAAAAGATACACGATGCGCCAGCGCTGGGCTCCGAGCGCGATGCGAATCGCTAACTCGCGGCGGCGCTGGCGGGCGGCTTCGTTCAGCGCGCCAAAGAGACCAAGAATGCTGAGCAGGAGCGCTATGCTCGCCGATGCGCCGATGACGATCGTCGCGATGCGCAGCGGCGCCAACGCGGTCTGCTCCAAATGGGCGGCAAGCGATTTTATGATGATCGGAGCCGGACCTCGCCCCGGCACGGATTCGATCTTGTGGAGGAGATCGGCTTGCAGACTTCCTGTCGCGTTGGGCGCGACGACGATGAGAGTCATGCGCGGCGGCGCGTCCTGCAGCATCGGGAAGTAAATGGCGGGTTCTTCGCGCCGCTCAAATGCAGCGAGCGGTTTCGTGTCGATTACGCCCACTATTGCCGTTCGGGTATCTCGATCGTCGATGACAGCGGCGCCCACAGGTTGGTTGCCGAAGTAAAGACGAGCGGCTTCCCGATTGATGACGGCAATGCGGCATTCGCCAGATGCCCGCGGACGCGTGAACTCTTGGCCGCCGATCAAGGACACGCCCATTGCAGCGAAGTAGCTCTGCGATACGACGTTCACATTCAACTCGATCGCCGGTAACTTCGACCAGACTTGCGCGCGGAAGTGTTGATCCCGCGCGAGCGAGGGCGCCGGCCCGGTCTGGTCCGTGTTGTAGTAGATCGCCGGTTTCTGTTCATTCACGGTTTCCACGACACCGACAATTTTCACTGGCACCCCTTGCGGATTTTCAATCGTTCGACCGGGTGTCTCGCTGCCGAACAATTCCGCCGATGCGGCGGTATTTACGATGGCTACGCGGCAGGTTTGATCTTCAAAGCCGAACAGACGCCCCGCTTTCGGCGGCAGATGGAAGAGTTTCAATGAATCGCTGGTGAACCAGGCGGTGTTCAGCGAAATATCGCGCAACGGCAAATCGCGCGGCTCGATGCGAAATGTCCGCCAGGCGGGCTGAGCGCCCGGAAGCGACCCGGCCCACGCCGTTTCTGAAACGCCGGCCATGGATTGCACGGCTTGCTGAACCTGTTGAAAGTATCGAAAACCAGCAATGGGTTGCGCTTGCACAGTAACAAGGATGAGATTGCCCAGGCGGGCTGAGCCCGTTTCCAACGCGGCATGAAGACAGGAAACAAGGTAAGCCGTGGAAATGACAAGTACGGAACACACGGCGGCCT
>JAICIH010000105.1 GCA_025924475.1 Bryobacteraceae bacterium | reverse complement strand
ATCGCAAACAGCGGCCAAGGTCGCATCAACGGCGAAATGGCGCAACGATGGACCGAGCAGCGCGCGCTGGATGATCTGGTAGCCGCCATTCGCAATGGCGATGCGGGCCGCGCTCTCGAATTGGCAGAAAGTCCGACGCTCAAATGCAGATTCGCACGCAATCCCGCGGTGTTTGCACATCTGCTGGCGCTGATGATGGAAGGTGGCCACAACGCTCTCCTGGAGTACGCCGAGCGCGTACTACTGGCGAATCCAGCCCTGGCTCATATCCATAGCAGATACGGACGGACTCTTCTGCATGAAGCGTCGGCGCAGGGTAACCTGCGGATGGTCGAGTTGCTAGTTCGGCTTGGCGCAGATCCCAATGTGAAGACCTCGGGCCGATACACTCCGCTGTACTGTGTGGCGAATGAATGCCGCGTGACCGGCGGCGGCAATGTTGTTCGCGCACTGGTTCGAGCGGGAGCGCAGGTGGATGCACGAAGCGACGGCAAACAGTGCAGCGCGCTCCACATGGCGGCCCGGCGGGGGAATACGGAAGTCGCGGAGGCTCTGCTGGAGTGTGGCGCGGACATCCATGCGAGAGACAAGGCCGGGGATACGCCGCTTCAGCGCGCGAAGAACTGCCGAAAGGCTGGCGTAGCGTCGTTGCTTACTCGGGCGGGACTTGGGTCTCGGTAGCTCGCTTGCGCTGCACTTGATCCCAATGGCGTACCAGAAGACGCCATTGATCGAGTGTAAGGACGGCGCGCATTTGGACGCTCATTTCGAGAAATACGCGGGTGGAGTTGGCGCGGGCGGCCGATACGCGCTCGATTACCGGCTTGGCGGCGTCAGGCTCGACTTGCGGCTCGTTGATCAAGTCCTCGAGCGCACCTTCCGCCTTTTGCACATTGTTGCGCGCGTCCAGAAGGCGGTCGCGGTAGGAGCGGACGATCTGGTGTATTTTTTGACTCTGCGCGGGATTCAGCCCGAGATCTTTGACAACGGGGCTGTTCCACCAAGGGAAATTGGCGCGCTTCTGCGCCGCCGCGGAAAACACCGTGAGCAAACCGAGCAAAGCGATGCGGATGGCTTTCATTCTTCGAATAGTGCGTGCAATGGCGCGATGGACGGCGGTTCGGAGTCGGTCGCCATGCAGCTTACCTCCTTGGCAAGTTCCACATCGCTTACGTCCTGCCGGGATTTCTGGTCGTACATGAAGAAACCACCCGCCAGCAACAACAGCATGGCAAAAGCCGGCGCCCAGCGGCCGGTCCATGATTTCGCCGGCTCATTTAGCCTTGCGTAGATGCGACGCCGCTGGGCCATCAAAAAGTCGTAGCCGGCGGGCTCGCAATCCGATGCCAAATCTGTTTCCAACCGGAGCCGCACGGATTGCGCCGCGGACAAGCGCGCCTGGCACTCGCCGCAAATCTGCAAATGTCCGTCTTCCGGCCCTACACCGTACAGGTGTTCGATCAATTGATCATCTGTCCAATGTCCTGACAGCCTGGACTCGATGTCCATAATAAAGATCCTTCAGTTCTTCCCTCATCTTATGCAAAGCCCGAAACAGGTGCGCTTTGACAGTACCTATATCGAGTTGCAGCACGGAGGCGATCTCTTCGAGTGTCATCGCCTCGTAGTGCCGCAATAAAAAAACAGCTCGCTGACGCTCAGTAAGCTTGCCGACGGCCACATCCAGTCTTCGCTGGATTTGTTTCGCAAACATCAACCGTTCGGCGTCCGGCGCGGCGCCCGGAGTCTGCCGTAGAATCAACTCCTCGTCGGAAGGAGCGGGGCGCCGCTGCCAAATTTTCCAAGCCCGCGACCGCAGCCGGTCCATACAGGTATTCACCGCAATGCGGGTGATCCAACTGGCCGGACTGGCCATATCGGCCGGTTCACATTTGTCCCGGCTTAGGGCTCTAAACGCTTTGAGAAAAATATCCTGAGTCGCCGAATCGGCTTCGTCAGAATCCTGCAGCAAACGGCGGCACAGAAGGAAAATACGCTTCTGCTCGGACGCCATCCAACCGCCGAAAGTTCGCAGGTTTCCCTCGGCGCCGCCACCGACATGGATTTCGCCGTCGAGTGGCTCGGCCATTACGCCCATCATATGCCGTCACTTAGAAGGAACGTGGATTGGGGGTGATTGGTTTACAGGACCGTCACGTTGCCCGCTTACTGCGTGCGCGGCTCTGCCAAGTATAAGAAATCGGTGTTTGGCGAAAGCTGGCAGGCGTTTCGGCGCGGCAGGTCGACCGCATTGTCGCCTGTAATCGCCCTTACCCAACGAATGTACGGCTTGCCCGCGGAATTCGTGCAATCCATTGGGACATCCAGGCTGAAATCGTCCTCCACTCCGGACAAGTTCAGAACTACGCCGCGCGATGATTTTCGCACCGCCAGATGTGGTAGGCCGGTGCCATACACCCAGGATTCGAAGAACAAGTTGAGATCGCGGTCGGGCTGGTTTGCAGGAACGAACCCGGCGGCCAACTCGCGAAAATCTTCGTTGCTGATGGGTTTCGTAGCGTACCGTTCGAGTACGCTGCGCTGTAGCTTTTGAAATCCTTCGTCGCCGAGGCGGCGGCGGAGCATGTGTAAGATCCAGGCGCCTTTTTCATAGACGACAGTGTGCCAGGCTATCAAACCATAGTTGTCGAGGAGACGCTCGCCAAAATCGACGGGGCCGGTGGATTCGACCGGTTTGCCATCCTGTTCGCGGCAAAGATCGTCGCGAAAGCTGGCGAGGGCGGCATCCAACTCGGCGGGTCCTTTTTTCTGCTCCAGGTATTCGAGGGCGGAATAGTTCGACATGGCCTCCAGCAGCCAGGCGGAGCGGTAGTTGGCCTGGCTGACGATGTTGCCCCACCATTGATGAGCGAGCTCGTGAGGCAGCAGGAGCTCGGAGAAAAATGAATTGCGGCGCGGGTCGCGGAGCTCTAAAGGGCGATCCTCTTCGCGCATGTAGGCGATGTTGGAAAGGTAGATCAAGCCGGGAAAGCCCTGGCCGAAATATCCTTCGATGGGCGAAATCGCCAGACTGCGGATGGGAAGCGGCATCCAGCGGCGAGAGTAGTATTCGAGCACACTGGCGGTATCTTCCGGGATGGAGAGCGCCGGCGTGGATGTGGCGCCGCGATTGGCGTACACGTCGATGCGATAGCGGCCCAGAGATTCGGTTGAGACAGTGTAGTCGCCCAGGTTAAACCCGGCAAGCGATTCGGCGATCAGCGTTTTGCGGTGCACGGTGCGCACGCCGCCCGAGACCTGTTCGTCTAAGGGCTCGCCGGTTGCCACAAGACGCAGATTTTCCGGACAGTGAAAGATGAGATCGAAGGTTGCGAGCGTAGGGTTGAGAAACGGATACCATTGGCTGCGCTCATCGACGAAATAACTCCCGGCGTTGGTTTGGCGAATGACCGAGCCCTGATACTGCACCTCGATTTCGTGCTTTGTGGAAGGCGCCAGCGGCGAAGCAGCGACGATGAGAAACGGGGCCGCGCCTTTGGATTCGAGGACGCCGACCGACTTACGTTCGAATACCTCGGCCGGCGTTCCGTCCACTTTGGCCGAGGTGACATGCAAACGCCTCGCCAGGTTGAGCAACACCACCGGGCCATCGCTCGCATCGGCGGTGTACTCGAAGCGCGCAACCGATGCCATGCTGAGATCGGGATGGATGGTTGTTTCGATTCTGTAGTTCGCCAAGAGGCCTGGATGGCCGGAGAACGGCGGCGTACGGCGCGGGCGAAAGCTCGTCCAAATCTGAAAACGCGGCTCGGCGTCGGGACTGGCGGGAGGCGCAACGCGTCCGATTGAGACGGGCTCGAACTTGTCAGGATCGTATCCGATGTCGAAGGGGCCCTGATCGCGCCCACCGACCATGCCGTAAAAGAAACCGAGAGAAGCCGGATGACGATCGAGGAGCGCTCCGATGAGACGAACCGCGATTGCCGAACTGTTCTCCCGCAGAATTCCGTTCGCTTCCTGGGCCAGCTCCGGAGCGATGTCGGCAGCGGGATGTATGGGCCGCCCGGCGATCTGCTTGTGTAGTTCCTCGGCGGTGTTATCGGAGAAGAAGAAAACGGCTGACGTCAGATGCTCGTCGAGATTCGGGCTGCCGGTGAAATGCAGGAGCGAAGCGCGCTCGCTGCGCTGCGGGGGGAAAACGAGGATTTCGCCATCACCGCCCTCGGAATGCGAGGTGGTAAAGACTGCAGCGACGGAGCGGCCCGCGAGCGGCGTGGTGAACGATAATACGCCTTCGGTGAGATAAATCTTCAGGTCGCCGCGAGATAGTTGCAGATCGCGGACATGATAGGTCTGAGCCGGGTCGATGGAAAGCTGCTGTAACTGAGCGGAGAGAGAGGCCGCAGTTTCGGGAACGGCGGCCCGCACCAGCCCGCCCAAGGCCAAAACGGCGAAAGCCAGGCGCAACCGGTTCACAAACTACTATTTAATCTCGGAACTGGTGGGGGTGGCGGGGTCCTGACCCCAGTTTTCGCGAATAATCCCTGTTTGATCGGTATAGAACGTGCGGCGGCCGGTGCTGTTGAATGTTTTCGGCATGGCGCTGACCGCATAGCCCGCAGGAGTTTGCGTAATGGTGAAGTTATAGCCGCTGGACGACCCGGTAGCCAGGTTTGGCGGGATGAGACCGGCCGCCTCCGGTCCTTCGGCGCCACCGGAAGGCGGCGGTCCGAGCTGGGCCATGGTGGTGGCAAATTTGCCGAATTGCGATTGGTACTGAATTTCCGTCGTGTTGATGGTGTTCATCGTCTTGATGGCAGCCATTTCCTGTGCGTGCATGCGCGATTTACTCATCTGCGGCAGGGCTATCGACAAGATGATCAAAATAATGGCGATCACGATCAGCAGCTCGATTAGAGAGAAACCGCGCTGCCGGGCGCGGTGGGGGAAGCCGCGCTGTTCGGCGCGGCGGAGCGACAAATCCTGGAGCATACGATTCACATAATACGACGTTGCGGACGGCTTTACCGTTGTATGGACCATCGTTTAATAAGTGCATCGAGCGCCTTAAGCCGCTCCCAAAAAGAGGCCAAAAGGTCCAGTCGCAAGGCATTGGCGCCGTCGGAGAGGGCGCGTTCGGGAGCGTCATGGACCTCGACGAAAATGCCCGCGATGCCGGTGGCGGTGGCGGCGCGGGCCAAAGGCTCGATAAATTCGGGTTGGCCGCCGGAAACTCCCGCGCCGGCGCCCGGAAGCTGTACGCTGTGCGTGGCATCGAAGACGACCGGGTAGCCGGTAGCGGCGAGACGGGGCAGCGTTCGCATATCGACGACCAGGTTGTTGTAGCCGAACGAGGAGCCGCGCTCGGTCAGAATGATTTTGTGATTGCCGGTGCTTGCGACCTTATCGGCGGCATGGGTGAATTCTCCGGGCGATAGAAACTGGCCCTTTTTGATGTTGACGGCGCGGCCGGTCTTTCCGGCTTCGACGAGCAGATCGGTCTGGCGCGACAGGAACGCCGGGATCTGGAGAATGTCGGCGGACTCGGCGGCGGGAGCGGCTTGAGACGGCTCATGAATATCGGTAAGGACAGGGATACCGAGCTGGCGAACTTTGCCGAGGATGCGCAGGCCTTCCGTCAAGCCCGGGCCGCGATACGAAGTAAGGCTGCTGCGATTGGCCTTGTCGAACGAGGCTTTGAAGATGAACTGGCCGACGATCGCCTGAATCCCGCGCGCCATGCGTAGCACATGTTCTTCACTTTCGATGACGCAGGGACCGGCGATGAGCGAAAGCGGCGCGGTGTTCGAAAACACCACCGGCCCCACCTGAACGGTCATTCGGCGTGCGAGTATTCCGGAGCAGGAATGCGCGTCTCCGTTACGCGCTGCCTGCTTTCCCGCTGGCGCAGAGCGGCTCCGAGGAAGGCAGCAAATAGCGGATGGGGCTCGAGCGGCTTCGATTTGAATTCGGGATGGAACTGGCAGCCAAGAAACCACGGATGACTGGGCACTTCGCAGATCTCGACGTACACGCCGTCGGGCGTCTGGCCGGTGAGCTGCAATCCACCGGCGGTTAGCTGGGCTTCGAATTCGCGATTGAATTCGTAACGGTGGCGATGGCGCTCGCTGATTTCGGGGCGTTGATATGCGCGCTGGGCGAGGCTGCCATCTTTGAGCCGGCAGGGATAGGCGCCCAAGCGCATGGTGCCGCCCAATTCATCGACGCCCTTCAATTCACGTAATTTGTAGATCACGCGGTAAGGCGTGGTGACATTGCATTCTGTGGTGTCGGCTTCCGCCAAACCGCAGACATTGCGCGCGAATTCGACAACCAGGAGTTGCATGCCGAGGCAGATACCGAAATAGGGAATCTTGTCTTCGCGCGCGCAGCGGATAGCGTTTAGCATGCCGTCCATACCGCGTTTTCCGAAGCCGCCGGGCACCAGAATGCCATCAAAGCGATGCAATTGTTTGCGGCATTCGGGCCACTCAAGCCGCTCCGATTCGATCCATTCGATGTTGACGCGGGCCCGATGAGCGATACCGGCATGCAGCAGCGCTTCCTTCAGGCTTTTATAGGAATCTTCGTATTCGACGTATTTGCCGACTAAGCCGATGTGGACTTCGCGCTCTGGATTGTTCATGCGTTCGAGCATTTCGGTCCAGCGAGACAGATTGCGCGGACCGGCGTCGAGGTGGAGCAGGCGGAGAATGGCGTCGTCGACGCCTTGATCGGCGAAGACCAGCGGAATTTCGTAGACGGAATGAACGTCCTTGGCGGTGATCACGCTGCGGACATCGACGTCGCAGAACAGCGCGATTTTTTCTTTGACCTCTTGCGGTAGAGTGCGCTCGGAGCGGCACAACAGCATGTCGGGTTGAATACCGATGGCGCGCAGCTCCTTGACGCTGTGCTGGGTGGGCTTGGTTTTGAGCTCTTGCGCGGCGGCGATCCAGGGGACCAGCGTGAGGTGAACGAACAGGGTGTTTTCGCGGCCTTCCTCATGGCGCATCTGGCGGATGGCTTCGATGAAGGGCAGCGATTCGATGTCGCCGACGGTACCGCCGATCTCCACGATGGAGACATCCACATCGGCAGCCACTTTGCGGCAGGCGGCTTTGATTTCGTTGGTCACGTGCGGAATTACTTGGACGGTTTTGCCGAGATAATCGCCGCGGCGTTCGCGCGCAATGATGTTCTCGTAGATCCGGCCGGAGGTCAGGTTGTTCACCTGGCTCAACGGCGCGTGGGTGAACCGCTCGTAGTGGCCGAGATCCAGGTCGGTCTCGGCGCCGTCGTCGGTAACGAAGACTTCGCCGTGCTGGAACGGGCTCATGGTGCCCGGATCGATGTTCAGATACGGATCGAATTTTTGCAGGGCGACACGGAGGCCGCGGCTTTCGAGCAAGCAGCCGATGGATGCCGCGGCAATTCCCTTCCCCAACGACGAAACCACACCGCCCGTAACAAAAATGTACTTAGGCAATCGATTCCTCCGAAAGATTTCCCATTAAACAGACCCCAACGAATCACTGACAGTAAAAAGCTGATTCACGCGTTCCAGATCCTCCGGCGTGTCGACGCCGAGCGATTCATAGTCCGTCGCAACGACGCGGATGCGGTAGCCGTTCTCGAGTGCGCGGAGCTGTTCGAGACGCTCGGCTTCTTCGAGCGGGCCGACGGTCAAATCCGGATAGTGCAGCAGAAAGTCGCGCCGGTAGACGTACAGTCCGATGTGCTTGAAGTAGATCGGCACGCCGGTGCGGCCATCGCGCTCATATGGGATGGGACAGCGTGAAAAGTAAATAGCGTCGCCGAGCAGATTGGTGACTACTTTGACGACGTTCGTATTGACGATATCGGTGGGATCGACGATTTCCTTCTTGAGCGTGCCCATATCGACGGCCTCGTCGCCATGGACGGCTAGAATCGCGGCGTCTATGGCTTCGGGATCGATCAGCGGCTCGTCACCCTGGATGTTGACATACAGTGCAGCGTTTTCGGAAGATGCGACTTCCGCCAGACGGTCGGTACCGGTAGGATGATCGGCGCGCGTCATGCGCACACGGCCCCCGAACTTGTGAACGGCGCCAGCGATGCGTTCGTCGTCGGTGGCAACCAGCACATCGCTGAGATAGCGCGACATGTTGGCTCGCTCCCAAACATGCTCAATCATGGGCTTGCCGGCAAGTTTAGCGAGAGCTTTTCCGGGATACCTGGAGGAGGCAAATCGGGCGGGGATGACACCCAAAATCCGCGTCCGCACATCTGAGTGTAGCACTAGATTCTAGCCCGGCAATTCTGAGAATTTTCATCTCAGAATTGCCGGGCTAGAGCTTTCAGCAGTTAGGCGTCAGCTTTTAGCTTTTTTAAGGGCCGGTGAGCATGCGTTTCTTAAGCTGAAGGCTAAAAGCTTCGGTCAAGATTTCAACTATGCTTGGCTAGATCTTGATAATCGCTCGCTAGATGTAAAATCGGAACATGAGCCGAGTAGAGGAGCTCGAGCGCGCCATTCAAGAGCTGCCGCCCGATGAATTTGCCCGGATTGCTCGCCACGTTCTAGCGATCGAGCAGGAACGCTGGGATGCTCAGATGGATCAAGACGCCCGCCTTGGCAAGCTCGATTTTCTAATTGAGGAAGCAGGGAACGAGCGGCATGCTGGGATTTTGAAAGACTGGCCGCCTTGTTAGCGAACAGGCCGATTGCCAATCGGCCGCGGGTAACCAACCCGCCCCACAACGCAACGAAATCCGCAATCAATTCAGCTAAAGTGTGGAGATTTCCGTTATTGGCATCTTGCGCAATCGGGCCTGTGCAAGGAAATGTCCGGTGACGTCGTCGGGTCCGCGCACTTTTTTGTCCCAGACGACTAGCGCTCGCGCGTCCGTGTTATAGGAATTCGCCATCGTTTGGGCGCGCTCGAGCAGCCTGACATTGGTTTCGAGGTAGCCGGTCTGTCCTTTGGGGACGTCGAGGATTTCGGCGTTCACTTCTTTGAGCAGGCGATCGAACATCTCGCCCCAATTGCCCGGACGGTCGACGACAGAGGAATTGCGGAAGATCTTCGGGTCGGTGGGCAACAACACTACCCGGTTTATCTTCAGTTCGCCAGCAACTTCCAGACATAAAAGATCTGTGCCGGAGGCCGCCGATGACACCAGGAAATCGGGCTTGGCCGCTTCGAAATATTTTTGGATTCGCCCGCGCACGAGGTCAATGTTGACGGCTGGGAAGCGCGCGACCGTAGCGTTCGGCGCATCGATTCGGCGTCCGGCCTGCACCAAAATGGGTCCGGCGGCCTTGTGTAAAAACCAGAATCCGGCAGCGCTAAAGAGGAACTGCCTGCGAGGGACTAGTACATCCGACATCGTTTCCGCCTCCCAAGAAATACTGTGCAACTTTACTTTTCAATTAGACATCCATGGGCCACGAGGCTGTTTCAGCGCACGGAGGCGCGGTATGCACATACTATGGACCCTTCTGATCGGACTGATCGTCGGCGCGGTCGCTAAGCTTTTGATGCCGGGCAAAGATCCGGGAGGATTTATCATCACGATTCTGCTCGGTATCGCCGGTTCGTTTCTGGCAACGTATCTTGGCAGAGCCTTGGGTTGGTACCAGGAAGGCGCGTCAGCCGGATTTATTATGTCGGTGATCGGCGCGATCATCCTGTTGCTGATTTATCGCCTGTTCGCTAAACGCTCAGCGCCGCCCTCGTAAGAGCGAAGAATCGGCAAAGCCGAACTCAAGAGATTGGAGACACTAGAGGTCATGCAAGACTTCGAAGGCCTTGGTGTGTTTTATCTCGGGAACCCGGTGGACGCCGCCACGCGCGAGAAGGCCGACCGGCCGTTACTGTACGAATCGAAAGACCTGGTGACACACGCCGTTTGTGTCGGCATGACAGGAAGCGGCAAGACGGGTCTCTGCATCGGGCTACTCGAGGAAGCCGCCATTGACGGAATACCGGCGATTGTTATCGATCCTAAGGGCGATCTCGCGAATCTGCTGCTTACGTTTCCGGAACTACGGGCGGAAGATTTTCGGCCATGGATCAATGAAGATGAGGCGCGGGCCAAAGGATTGGGCGCGGAAGAGTTCGCAAAGCAGCAGGCGGAGCTTTGGAAGAACGGACTAGCGGCGAGCGGGCAGGATGGCGCGAGAATTCAAAAGCTACGCGATGCCGTCGATTTCACCATCTACACGCCGGGAAGCGATTCGGGAGCGCGCCTTTCGATTCTCAAATCGTTCGACGCTCCCGATGCCAAACTGGCGGCTGATCAGGAGATGCTGCGGGACCGGATTGGCGCAACGGTGACCAGTCTTCTGGGTCTGATCGGAATCGATGCGGATCCGATTCAAAGCCGCGAACACGTGCTGCTCTCGAATATCTTTGACGCGGCGTGGCGAGATGGGCGCGGCCTCGATCGGGCGGCGCTTGTTGCGCAAATACAAAATCCGCCCTTTCAGAAAGCCGGCGTAATGGATCTGGAGACTTTCTATCCGGCAAAGGAACGTTTCTCCCTGGCGATGGCTTTTAACGGCCTGCTGGCATCGCCCGGCTTTCAGAGTTGGCTCGAAGGCCCACCGCTCGAGATCGGCGCCCTGCTGCACACCGAATCGGGCAAGCCGCGCGTTTCAATTCTCTCGATTGCGCACTTGAGCGATGCCGAGCGCATGTTCTTCGTTTCGCTCGTGCTGAACCAGGTTTTGGGGTGGGTTCGGTCGCAGCCGGGCACGAGCAGCCTGCGCGCGTTGCTTTATATGGACGAAATTTTCGGGTACTTCCCGCCGGTTGCGAATCCGCCTTCCAAAAAGCCGCTGCTCACGCTTTTGAAGCAAGCCCGCGCTTCGGGATTGGGGCTGGTGCTGGCAACACAAAACCCGGTGGATCTCGATTACAAGGGTCTTTCGAACACGGGGACGTGGTTCATCGGGAGGCTGCAGACCGAGCGGGAAAAAATGCGCGTTCTCGAGGGATTGGAAGGAGCTTCGAACGACGCGCACTCGCATTTCGATCGCAGCGAAATGGAAAAAATTCTCGCCGGGCTGGGGAATCGAACGTTTCTGCTGAATAACGTGCGCGAGAGCGGACCGCAACTGTTCCAGACGCGCTGGACGTTGTGCTATTTGCGCGGGCCGATCACGCGCGACCAGATTCGGACTTTGATGGCTGGGAAGCGGTCTCCGGAAACGGCGCCGGCACAGGAGAAGGCCAGTCCATCGAAGCAGGCGCATGCGAGCGCCGCGCCGGTATTGCCGCCTGATATTCCGCAGTATTTTATTCCGGCGACAACGGTAGGGACCTGTGCTTACAAACCGGCCTTGGTGGGCGCGGCTAAACTCCACTACATTGATGACAAACAAAAGCTCGATGAAAGCCGTGACGTTCTGATGCTGGCTCCCATAACGAACGGCGCAGCCGCGGTGGATTGGACCCAGGCCAAGGCGCTCACGATCGGACTGGACGAGCTCGAAAAAGAGTCGGGCGATGGTGCGCAATTCGAAGACCTGCCGGAGGCGGCGGCGAAAGCGAAGAATTACGCAATTTGGAACAAAGCATTCGTGACGTGGTTGTTTCAGACGCAGACTTTGGATCTGTTCGAGAGCGCGGCGCTGGGCGAGCGTTCGAAGCCGGGCGAGACAGAACGGGATTTTCGCATCCGGCTGCAACAGAGCGCCCGGGAGCAGCGCGACCGAATGGCCGAGGCGCTGCGGCAGAAATACGCGCCTAAAATTGCCGCGCTGGAAGAGCGAAAACGCCGCGCGGGATTGGCTGCAGAGCAACAGAAAGCGCAGCGTAACCAATCGATGATCCAGACGGCGGTCAGCGTAGGAGCCGGTCTTTTGTCCGCGTTCATGGGCCGGAAAGCGATTAGCGTCACCAACATGAACAGGGCGGCGACGGCAGCACGGCAAGCAGGGCGATCGTGGAAAGAGACGCAAGATGTGGCGCAGGCAACGGAAAACGCGGAACAGATCGCGCAACAGGCGGCCGAATTTGAAAAACAATTTGAGGCGGAATTGGCCGATCGAGAATCTAAAATAGATCCGGCCACGGAACAATTCAATACGGTTTCGGTGAGGCTAAAGAAGGCCAATATAGAGGTGAAGCTGGTGGCGCTCGCCTGGAGCCCGGAATAGGACGGCGACGCTACTGAATCGGAGGCGAGCGAGTCTAACGTTGTAGTAGAAGCGCGAGGTTCTAGTATGAACGGAATAAAAACGGCGTTACTGCTCGGATTACTCAGCGGCTGTTTGCTGGTGGGCGGCCAGGCGATCGGCGGCCAACGTGGGCTGCTTTATGGTTTGCTGCTGGCAATCGGAATGAATTTTTTCAGTTATTTCTTTTCCGACAAAATGGCGCTGATGTCCTCCGGCGCGCAGCCGGTTAGTGAAACGGAACACCCGGAAATCTATAGACGGCTTGCCCCGCTGGTGCGGTCTTTGGCGGAACGCATGGGAATTCCGATGCCGAAGCTTTGGGTGACGCCGGATTCCTCTCCGAATGCGTTTGCAACGGGCCGCAATCCGCAGCACGCTTCGGTCGCGGTCACGGCGGGAATTTTGCAGATCATGAATGATCACGAATTAGCGGCGGTGCTGGCGCATGAATTGGGACATGTAAAGAATCGGGACATTCTCATCAGCTCGGTGGCTGCGACGCTTGCTTCCGCGATTACGTATCTGGCGCAAATGGCGATGTGGTTCGGTGGGGCCGCTCGGGATGACCGTGACCGGCGCGAAGGCAGCCCATTCGGAATGCTCCTGATGATTTTCCTGGCGCCATTGGCAGCCGGCTTGATCCAAATGGCGATTTCGCGGACGCGCGAATTCAGTGCGGACGCGACTTCCGCGAAGACTTTAGGCACATCGCAACCGATGATCAATGCGCTGGTAAAGCTTGACAGCGTGGGAAGGCAGATTCCTCTCGATGCGTCGCCTTCGATGTCGCATATGTACATCATGAAGCCGTTCTCCGGAGGAGGATTTCTGAAACTGTTTTCGACGCACCCGCCAACAGAAGAACGCATCGCCGCTTTGCAATCCCTGAACTTGTAAGCAATTGCTAGGCTGTTAGCCGGAGCCATCATTTTGAAAATACGTTTCTGGTTAGCCACCGGTGCGCTGATTCTGTGCGCGATGGCGGCGCAAGCAGCTACTCCGGGCGTGGTGCTGATTTCGATTGACGGCATGCGGCCCGACTACGTCACACACGCTTCCGAGCATGGCCTGAAAATTCCTCATCTGCTGGAATTGATGCACAGCGGCGCCTACGCCACGGGAGTGCACGGCGTACTGCCCACCGTAACTTATCCGAGCCATACAACGCTGCTGACGGGAGTCTGGCCTGCGCAGCACGGCATCGATTCGAATACGACGTTCGATCCGCTGGGAAAGAACATGGGCGGCTGGTACTGGTATAGCGAAGACAATCGCGCGCCTACGCTGTGGAAGGCCGCCGCCGATGCGGGACTGAAGGTGGGGAGCGTGAGCTGGCCGGTGAGCGTTAGCGCACCCGGCGTGCATTTTCTGATTCCCGAGTACTGGCGAGCGTCAACAGATGACGATTTGAAGCTGGAACGCGCATTATCGACGCCTGGCCTGCTGACGCATCTTCAAAAAGAACTTGGGCCTTACATTATGGATCTCAACCGCGCAATTCCCGGCGACCGGCAGCGAACGCGTTACAGCGTCGGCATTCTCAAAGAAAACCGGCCGGATTTCATGACGATTCATTTGGCCGCGCTCGATCATCTGGAACATTTGACGGCGCCCTTCAGCAAAGAATCGAACGACACGTTGGAAGAACTCGACGGCATGGTGGGCAAGATCGAGGATGCCATGCGCGCGACGCATCCCGAGGCAGTGATTTGTATCGTCTCGGATCATGGATTCGCCCGCATCGATCACGAGCTGCATCTTTTTTCCGCGTTTGTGGATGCCGGACTGGTGACGCTCGATCCGAAGGCGGCTACGCCCAAGGTGATGAGCTGGAAAGCGATTCCGTGGAATGACGGCGGGTCGGCAGCGATCATGCTGCAGAATCCCGGCGATCAGGCGGTGCACAAGCAAACGGCGGAGCTGCTGGCGCGCCTGGCGGCCGATCCGGCCAACGGCATCGCGGCAGTACTCGATGAGCAGGCGATCGCGAAACTCGGCGGCTCGACACGCGCGGCGTTCTGGGTGGATATGAAATCGAATTTTGCGATTTCCGCGGCGATTCGAAAACCGCTGGTAACGGAGATGTCGCCTCGCGGGACGCATGGCTATTCGCCCGATAATCCGGATCTGCTCGCTTCATTTTTCATTGCGGGGCCTGGTATCCGGAAGGGCTTGAATCTCGGCCAGATCGATATGCGAAGTATTGCGCCGACTCTGGCGCATTTTCTTGGCGTGCCGTTCCCGTCCGCCGCGCTGCCGGCGCTCGATTTAAGCGGGAGGTGAGGCGCGTTAGCATGTACAAACCGCTTACTTACGTGCGCGGCTCAGTTTCGAGGCGGCGTTCATGCTCATGTTTTCGTTGCGATAGGTCACTAACATGAGCATGCGGGTTGTTTCGGTGAATGTCGGGATGCCGCGCCAGGTAGAGACGCCGCGCGGGATCGTGCTCACCAGCATTTTCAAATCGCCAATAGAGGGGCGCGTGGCGGTGCGCCGCCATAACCTGGAAGGCGATCGCCAGGCGGACCTCTCTGTGCACGGCGGGCCGAACAAGGCCGTTTATGCCTACTCCTCGGAGCATTATCCTTACTGGGCCGAGCAGCTTCCCGATACCGATCTGCCTTTCGGCAAGTTTGGAGAGAACCTGACCACTACCGGCCTTACAGAAGAGCAAGCACACATTGGCGACCAATTTCGGATCGGCAGCGCGATTTTGCGAGTCACGCAGCCGCGCATGCCTTGTTTCAAGCTCGCGCTACGCTTCGAGCGTGCCGATATGATCAAGCGCTTTTGGAAAAGCGGGCGCTCGGGGATTTATTTTGCGATTGTTCAGGAAGGTGAGTTAGGAAGTGGAGACGAGGTGGAGCTGGTGGCCGAGCATCCGGCGCGGGTGGCGGTCGCGGATGTGGTCCGAGTTTTCAAACGGGAGACCACAGACCAGGAATTGTATGCACGCGTACTGGAAGCGCCGATTTCAGGAAGCTGGAAAGAAGATATTCGCGAGCGTTGGGCGCAAATGGTTCTAACCGATGCAGAGTGATTTTCCAGTAGACGCGGCGCCCGCCAAACGTCCGGAACGAACCATTCTGGAAGGGCGTTATGTGACGCTCGCGCCGCTTGATCCCGGGCTACACGGCGAAGACTTGTGGGAAGCAACCCAAGGCGAGCAGAACGACGCGCTGTGGCGGTATGTGACGGATGGTCCGTTTCCGCAGCGCGATGGCTTTGACAGAGCGCTGGCCGGGATGGCGGCATCCGAGGACCCGCTCTATTTTGCAATCGTGGGCCGCGCTACGCTACGCGCGGCCGGCCGCGCTTCATATATGAGAATCGATACGAGACATCGGGTGATCGAAGTTGGCAGCATTCTCTACACACCAGCGCTGCAGCGAACTCGTGGCGCGACGGAAGCGATGTATCTGATGGCGCGGCACGCGTTTGAGGATCTCGGCTACCGTCGTTATGAATGGAAATGCAATGCGCTGAATGAAGCGTCGCGGCGGGCGGCTCTGCGGCTGGGATTTACGTTCGAAGGTATTTTCCGCCAGCATCAGATTGTAAAGGGCAGAAACCGCGACACAGCCTGGTTCTCGATGTTAGATAGCGAGTGGCCGAGGCGCAAAGAGGCGTTGGAGCGTTGGCTGGATCCAGAGAATTTTTTGCCGTCGGGGGAGCAGAAGAGACGGCTCGGAGATTTTTGATTCTAGCCCGGCAATTCTGTGAACGAAATTCTCAGAATTGCCGGGCTAGAGCTTTCAGCGGTTAGCTGTCAGCTTTTAGCTTTTAACCCAACCTTCGCAGTTGGGCCGAGTTTCGCACTAAATTCGGGCGGATCGCCGAGGTAAGCCCTGTGCTGTGAGTAAAACATTTCCGCGAAGGCTTGTAGTGGAGACCTAATGTCT